>CACVAW010000001.1 GCA_902727925.1 uncultured Campylobacterales bacterium
GAAAAAATACCGAAAATTATATGAATAATTTAGTAAAAAATACTAAAAAAGTTAGCAACTTTTTTAAACATCCTAGTATAAATTATGCTGCTTGATTATTGAGATATTTTTCTAGGGGAGTAATAATTAACGTCAAGAATTGGTTGTGACGTTTATAACTCCTTAAAATAGGGAGTTATTTTATTGTCATTAGATTAACGTCGAGGGTGACATTAATTTAAATCAATTTCACAACTTGTCTTGGTTGACCTTTCTTACCTTCATTTTTGGTTTTTTCTATAAGGTATAGCGTACCTTTCAAGTTGTCTATCTCTTGACTGTATGGACTTAATCCTTTAACCTTTTTTAATTCCCTTAGGCTAATGTTTGGATTTTCATTTACTGCTTTTATAATATTTTGTTTAAGAATATTAATATCAGTTAGAAAGATAGGTTTACCTTTTGGTAAAGCTTCATCCCTAGCACATTGTACAATTAACCTTACTCCATTATCAATGCGTTCTAGTTTGTACATAAAATCCATTTTAGATTCAATTACATCTTCATTACCTTTAATCTTAAAATCAAAAGAGTTTCCATTTCCATCTCTTAATTTGGTTGAATGAAATATGATAACAAGAGTAGCTCCTTTATCAAGGAGTTCTTGATACTTCATAAATATTTTTTGACATCCTGAATTTGAATCAGTATCATGACCAAGAGAAAAATCTTTGAAACTGTCGATAATTACGATATAATTATCTAACCTATTATTGCTGTGAGTTAGTGTGTCAATTAGCTCTGAAGTTCTACTAACAGGGCAATGTTTGATATTCTCAAACTTATCCTTTAACTCAGCATTTCTATCACCATCTAACCAAATTACAGTATATTTTGGATCTAAGGTGTTTAGTTGTTCTAATACAAAGTAGCTCTTTCCAGCCTTTGCAGGGGCATATACTCCATTAAAAGCATTCAACCTGAATGGAGTATCACCTAGCTTTATAAAGTCTTTTAATTCTACAATATAGGGAGATATTAGCTTACTTAAGTCACTCATATTTATAGTGTCAGTAGTAGAGTTCTCTACTACTGAGTTATTTAGTTTACTCACACTTCACCTCCTTGTACTTGATGCTCTTCTAACCATTTATCTATGGCAACTCTATCGTATCTTATGTACTTACCTACTTTACTATATGGTAAAGTAGATTTACTACTAGCCATTCGCATCTTTGCTTGGCTAGATTTACTAAAGTTATATTCAGCTTCTAGTTCTGATGGATTTAACCATCTTTTATTTGTTTCTTGTGCTAAATTCATATTTAGCCTCCTAATATTAAATATTAGAAATCGATTTCTATAGTAAGAATTAAATATTTGAACGTTCTTTTTAGTTCTTAGTGGAAGTTTATATGAAAAAAAATGGTAAAATTAAAGATTATCCCTTTTATTTTAAAGGGATAATTTAATTAAGATAAATTTTTGATATATTGACGTTTATTTATGATGTTTTGTCTTCTGGTAAGTTCTTCTTGCTCTGTTTCTTGTTCTTCTTGCTCTTGATTCTTTAGTTCATACCATTCTTGTTCTGACATACCCAGTAATTCATATTCTTTTGGAGTATTTGGATCTTCTATTAAGGTATCTTTATCTAGGTATTCTATATTATTTGGTTTTGTAAAAATTTCTTTGAGTTTTTTAAGAAACTTAAAGGCTGAGTCACGTTTTACAGCTTTTTTCCTAAATCCTGTAATTCTAAATATTTGTGTTATTTGGGTTGCTGATAAACCTATGTTTTCAAGCATAAGCCTTATTCCTCTATTAATATAAGAGGGATTTAGAAATGGATATGTCGAAGGTAAGTCAATCCCATACCTTGTTAAAGCTTCTTCTCTAAAGTCAAAATATTGTGTTACCTTTGCTCCGTGATTATCAGTGTCTATATCGTGTTCACTTAGCTTTATTACTTTATCATTTATAGTAACAAATTTTTCTAATTGCTCTATCGTTATTTGTTTTATATTATTTATATCACTAGTCATTTCTAGTACTGTATTTATCAGAATTAATTGATCTTCTAAATCTTTACATTTGTTTATAAATGAGTGTATATCATTTTCTTCATTGTCTGAGTAAAGTTTTATTTCGGATATAAGCTCTTCGGTGATATTTCTTTTATAATTTTTTATCAAGTTTACTACTTGATCTCTTCTTGTTTGAGGTAAGCTCTTGAATTTATCTATATCTAGGTTTTTATACTCACCAGTTACAAGTAAATATAAAGCTAAAGATTCATTTTGAATACTCTTCTTCTCTTTCCATTCAGTATTTTCAATATCAAAAGTATTGTAATTTATTTTATTATATTCTTTATCAAAAATATATCTCTCGTAGTTCTTTAATATCTCTTCTCTTGTAATTGACATCTTAATTCCTTAATTCAAGCTCTTATTAACAAGTTCTACATTCATCTTAGAAAAAGCAAATACCTTCTTACCCAAGTCTTTCAAACTAGCTCCTATATGATAAGCTTGTATATCATCAATGATTAAAAATCTATCATGAAAGTTGTTTATAGTCTTTATTTGTATTTGATTGTATTGCTTGTTGTACTTGGCAATATCTAGTTTTAATTGTTTTGTGACGGTTTTAGTATAAATAGTTATTTGGACTTGTTGGTTCTTTGAGAGTAGAGTGAGCGTTGTATCATCTATATAGTTATCAATTAAGACTATAGATTCTTTAGCACTTTTAATTAAATCAGAGGCAAACTTATAAGCTTCAAATATTTGACCATCGTAGAAGATACCTTGCTTGACTTCTAAGCTATTTTCTTTGATATGAGTACTAATACTACTAAATTCAGACTTTAGCTCTTTAACATCCTTTTCTAGGCTTATAAACCTATCGTTGGTTATCTTCTCTGAGTTTATTGTATAACCTGATCTAATGTAGTCTTTGAGTATGTTTGTAGCCCATTGTCTAAATTTAACCCCTCTGTGAGATTTTACTCTATATCCAACTGAAATAACTACATCTAGGTTATAATGCTCTACATCTCTAACTACATCTCTATTACCCTCACTTTGAACTATCGCAAATTTTGCGACAGTTGGAGTTTCCTCTAATTCTTTTTCTTTAAAAATATTATTTATATGTTTACCAATAGTTTTTACATCTCGACCAAATAAATTTGACATTTGATGTCTATTAAGCCAAACAGTATCATTGTTTATAGATACATTAAGTTCTATTTCACCTTCATTATAAGTTATAACATCAGCATTATTTCTTATGTTCATGTTCATTTTTAGTTATCCTCTTTAATTCTCTTAAAGGTGCCACTTTGGAACCTCAAGTTCTCATATTCTTTTGTCAATTGAAGTTCAAACTATTTCCATATCGGAAACAGTTCATAATTCAATTTGGAATATGCATTTTTTGCATATTGCTTTTTTCATCTACTTCTTTGTCTTTGAAGATATTATTTATATGTCTACTAATTACACTCTGATCTTTGTTGAATACTTCTACTATTTGTTTTTGAGTGAGCCATACAGTATCTTTATTCACCGATACATCAAGTTCTCCATTACTGTATGTTATAACTTCTGAACTTATTTGAGGGTTAGGTTTCATCTAATTTAACACCTTTTGAATCGTTTTACTAGTTAGTAAGCTAGCATTGTAATGATTTGTACTAAGATACTTATTAATAGTATTTGCATCTTTATGACCTAATGCACCACTAAGAGTAATAGCTTCTATCTTATTTTCTGCTCCCATTGATACAAATATGTTTCTCATATAGTGCATAGATAGGTTATCTATACCTATATACTTTTTGAGTTGTCTCATTTGTCTATCTGTAGTTGTAAGAGCTTTACTTGTGATAGGACTTTTAAAAACTAGTCCTATGTGTTCATCTTCTATTTGTAATAAGGCTTCTTTAATATCTTCTTGTAGGTTGTACTTTTGTTTATCATCGTTTTTTGTATCTTCTATCCAATAATAATTGTTGCTAAAGTCTATATTCTCCCATTTTAGATTTAATATTTCTGATTTTCTTCTAGCATCTAAACAAGCAAAGAGAAATAATGCCCTATAAAATGGATCATTTTTATAGTATGAGATTATTCCTTTGTAGACTTTTGTAAATAGCTCTGTAGCATCTGTAACTAGTCTTTTTTGAGATGGAATGTTAACAACAATACCTTCACTAGGGTTTTCTTTTAAGTACTTATTTTTGATAGCAAAAGAGAAAAGAGGCTTTAATACTTCTAATACTGATTTTTGTGTTCTAGGCTTTAGTCCTTGTCTTTTCATAGCCACTAAAGCTCTTTCTATATCCATCTCTCTTATCTTATCTATTTGCTTATTGCCTATTACATCTTTGATGTAGAGCTTGTATATAGATTGTTTTTTGTTAGTCCATTCTTTCCTTGGATCTAGCGTACCTACATATAAAGAAAACATCTTATCTAAAGTTGTAAATGAAGTTGATACTTGACCAACTTCTATATCATTCTTATATGCTTGAAGTTTTTTAGTAGCTTCTCTAATGCAATCTCTTTTAGTCCAATTAGTAGCCTTAACTTTATAGCTTTTTCTATATCGCTTATTTTCAAATCTAAAGTCAAAGATGAATTTTGTATGATTTGTTTTATGAATTTTTAGGTTAGATACACCTTTTACGTTTTCATAATCAATTATATTTAATGCCATGACAAAACCTTGTTTGTATTTGGGTGTCCGTTTAGGTGTCCAAAATTAAGAAATTATTATACATTAAAAAGAATTAATAAAAGTTAGTAATCCCTAAAATAGTACTTTATATGCGTTAATGTGAAATTTAAGAAAAGATTTATAGAGGGGTTCAAGTCCCCCCGATCGCACCATCTTAATATCATTCTTTACTAATATAAAAAACCAAACATCCATAAAGCAATTTTATTACCCATACCAACTTCTAAATCATCACTTACTACATAAGAGTTTAATACATCTTTAATTTGATTAAACCCTTTGTTTTTTCCACCTACTTCAAAAGTATATTTTTCTTCACAGTAAAAATCACCTTGTTTACTAGTATATATACCTTCATCATTTAATGACTGTTTATTCTTATAATAGTTATCTAACTGATTTACAAAAAATGTTTCTCTTAGATTTCCTATATTTGGTTCTTTAGTATACATTAAGTTTGGATTTGCTAAGAATATTTTTTCTGGCTTATCAAAAGCTTTGAACTTTAATGAATTTTGCATTAATAACTTTATAAGTCCTGCATCATCAAGTTTAGATAAATAGTCCTTAAGCGTTCTATCATCTTTAATATCAGCCGTACGTTTAAGTTCACTTATTTTTGGCTCAAATGGTACGCTTTTAATAATCACAGATAAAAGCATCTTAATCTTTTTTATACTATTTCCATTTAGTTTTGGATAGATGTTTAATAAGTCACTTTCGATTGATACATTGATATTTTGTTGAAGTGTTTGAAAAAACATCAGTTCATTTGGCATAGATAAAAAATATGGATAATACCCATGTTTTAGATAGTCTTTAAAAAGTGGTATTATCTTTTGTTTATTTTGTTCTATTATGTTTTTTATTTTAGTTGATATATCAATATGATTATTTAATATATCTTCTAAAGAAACTGCATCAAACTCATATCCATAATGAAGCTCCAAAAACTCTCTAAAACTCATACCCACCATATTATAAACAATAGCTCTTCTACTTAAATCATGACTACCCTTGTTTATTTCTAAAGCAGAACTTCCAGTAGCAACTATTTTTAACTTATCAAATCTATCATAAATATTTTTAAGTTCAGCAGACCAGTTTCCATATTTATGTATTTCATCAAAGCAAAGAAGCTTACCACCATTTAGAACAAACTCTTCTGCAATTTGTGTTATTGTGTATTTTGACGAAACTTGTATATCATCAAGATTTACATATAATGCTTCATTTCCCTTATATCTACCACTTATAAACTGAGCAACTGTAGTTGTTTTACCTATACCTCTTGAACCAATTATAATAGATAATCTATGCTCTAATTTTTCTCTTTTGATAAAGTATCTTTTATATTTTTGGTTGTTGATATTTATAAAGTCTCTACTTTTAATAAATAGTTCTTCTAACATATTAAACCTTTTAATGTTCTACAATCCAATTATATTATAATTTTATATGTAATACAATACATATATTTTATTATTTGAATTAATGAAAACTATTTATGAAGACTTTAAAGAAGAGAGAAAGACTTAATATCCCCAGATATCACTATCTAAGGATATTAAAAAATGAATTAATAAGTTTTTCTGTTCTTATATTCTTCAGGATTAAAAGAATCAACAGCTATAGCAGCTCTGGATTTTGTGAGAGTTAATTTTAATTTATCAAACTCTTCACTTGTGATTACATCTTTCTCACGAGCAAGTTCCAGTAAGAAAAATACTTTTTTCTTTGGTAGTATTTTTTTTCTAATAGCAACTTTTATTTTTTTGATAGAAGTTTTTGTCTCCTCTAGTAGAGCAAAAGTCTCTTCTAGTTCTCTTAGTTGTCCTTCCTCATTATATGTTCCATCTAAGTGAAGTTTTCTGTTATCAGATGATGTTGATATATCATTAGATAATTTTACTGTTAGTTTATCTGATGGATAACTTCCTATAGAGTTTAACCTTGAATAAAATCCTATTGGATACTTAAATATGAAGTTTAGCACACCTGAACCTAGGTTTTTGAATATCTGGTTATATGACTTTTGGATATTATCAAGTGCATATTCAGCCATCCAGTCAAGATATATTTTATCTTCTTTTTTGTAACCCTCTTTTTCATATCTAATCATAGTTACATTAAGTAATAACATCCAAGATAATACATCAGCAAATCTTCCTGAAATACTCTCTTTTTGTTTTAAAGCTCCACCATAATAACCAAGTACTAAATCTGTAAGAAAAGCAAATGTTGCACTACTCCAAGCTAGTTTTCGCTCATAATTTTTAAGAGGACTTTTACTCTTTGGATAATGTAAATAACCTCTTGAAATACTAAGAAGTATCATTCTAGTAAAGTTTGTGAATACAAATCCTATATGTTTAAAGAAGTTTGTATCAAATGTTTTGGTATCTCCCGCACTTAATGCTTCTATTTCTTTGTATGCATAAGGGTGGCATCTAATTACACCTTGACCAAACTGTATAAGAGATCTTGTCATTATATTCGCACCCTCAACCGTAATAGCGATTGGCGCACCCATATATCCATGAGCAAGTAAGTTTTTTTGACCTAAGCTTATTCCTGCTCCACCTTGAATATCCATAGCATCGTTGATAGCTGTTCTAAACATTTCTGTAGAGTGATATTTCATGATAGCTGTAGTAACTGCTGGTTTTTCTCCGTTATCAACTGAAGCTACTACAAGCTTTCTCGCGGCATCAAGAGTATAGTTAAGACCTGCCATTTTTGCTAGTTTTTCTTGAACACCTTCAAATTTATTTATAGGTATTCCAAACTGATTTCTTATTGCAGAATATGCACTTGCTACTGAAAGAGCCAGTTTTACTCCACCTGCGCTTGTTGATGGTAATGATATTCCTCGCCCAGCTGATAAAGATTCCATTAGCATCTTCCAACCTTTTCCAATTCCGTCTTTACCACCTATTATTTGCTCAATATCTATAACTACATTTTTACCACTTAATGGAGAGTTAACAAAAGGTACGCCAAGAGGATCATGTCTATCACCTTGAATTATTCCCTCAACATCTGCTGGTACAAGTGCGCAAGTTATTCCTAAGTTTTTTTCACTTCCAAGAAGATTATCAGGATCTTCTAGGTTAAATGCTAGACCTATTAGTGAAGCAATAGCTCCTAGTGTGATATATCTTTTTTCAAAGTTTAATACGATTTTTAGTTTACCATCTATATTAACTATCTTACCATTTGCTTCAATCGAACCTGCATCACTCCCAGCAAAAGGCTCAGTAAGTGCGAAACACGGTATATCAGTACCATCTGCAAGTCTTGGTAAGTAATGGTCTTTTTGTTCTTTTGTTCCATAATGAAGAAGTAGTTCTGCGGGTCCAAGAGAGTTTGGTACCATTGTAGTTATTGCAAGTACTTGTGAACGAGTAGCGAGTTTTTGTATGATTTCACTGTGTGCGATAGCTGAAAATCCAAGTCCACCATATTCTTTAGGTATGATTATTCCCAAGAATTTGTTTTTCTTTAGATATTCCCAAGTTTGATCACTCATATCTCTGTTGTCAAATACTTCTTTGTCATTTGTCATTCGGCAAAGTTCATTTGTTTCATTTTGTAAGAATAATTTTTCTTCATCACTTAATGTTGGATAAGGATTTTTTGAGATTTTTTTAAAGTTAGGTTTACCTGTGAAATACTCTCCTTCTACCCATACCGAACCAGCTCTTAGAGCTGTGATTTCTGTTTGTGATATTTTAGGTAAGAGACCTAGTTTGTCTATTAGCTTCATTGTTGGAGCAGATACGACTACTCTTCTTATAGCTGGGATTAAAAACAGTAAATTTATAGGTACAAATATAGCCCAAAAAATAATACTAGGCTCAAATAAAAAGAATATTGTAGCTATTAGTAGTGCGCTAAATACTACTAAGTTTGTACCTATATATAAAGCACTTATTAGTGCCACAGCAAAGATTATTCCGAGTGTTATAAAATCCATTTGTTTCCTTTAGTTATAAAATGTTTTGTTTTGTTTTGACATTGAGATTAGTAATTCTGAAGCTTTGAATCTATTTCCATATTTAGATTCAAGCTTACTTAGACTTGTAAGCACTGTATCAAGACCTATACTATCTGCATATCTAAGTAGTCCCCCACGGTACGGTGGAAATCCTATTCCCATTATCATTGCCATATCTAATTGTCTGTGATTTTTTACGATATTTTCTTCTAAGGTCATGCTTGCTTCATTTATCATTACATAGATTAGTCTTTCTTGTATCTCTTCTTTTGTAAACTCTTTTTTCTCTGTGATTAAATTCTCTACATCCATATTTAAAACAGGCTTTTTATTTTCATATATATAAAACCCTTTTTTGGATTTTTCGCCAAGAAGATTCATATCTTTGTATATAGTTTCAAGTATTTTTGAGCTTGACATTCTACTTCCATAAGCCTCTTCAAGAGTATGTGCTACCTTATATCCTACATCAATACCTACAGTATCAAGTAACCTAAAAGGACCCATTGGCATACCAAAATCAAGTGCTATCTTATCGATTTGCTCAATACTAGCTCCCTCTTCAAAAAGCTTTGCCGCTTCATTGATATACGGAAACAACACTCTATTTACCAAAAATCCAGCACAATCACCTACAACTATAGGAGTTTTTTTGCTTTTTTTGATTATATTTACACTATTTGCTATCGTCCAAGCTGATGTTTCTTTTCCTGGTACAATTTCCACCAAAGGCATTCTATTTACTGGATTAAAGAAATGTATCCCTATAAATCTTTGAGGATGTTTAAGCTCACTTGCAAGGTCTGATATCTTAAGAGATGATGTATTACTAGCTATTATACAATCAGGTTTTGTATTTTCTTCTATTTCGCTATATACTTTTCTTTTGATATTGAGATCCTCTACTATAGCTTCAACTACCAAATCAGCATTTTTAAACCCACTATAATCAGTAGTATAAGATATCTTATTCATATTCATAGAGATTTGAGCTTTTGTTAATTTTCTACGTTTAAGAAGATAGCTATAGATTTTGTTCACATTTTTTAGCGATGAGGCGATTTGGACATTATTTATCTCTTTTAGTCTTACAAAAAGCCCTATTTTAGAGAACAGCCATACTATACCAGCACCCATAACGCCACCACCGACTACAACACTTTGTTTGATCTCTTTTAGTTCTATATTCTCTTCTGTTGTACCTTGATCATTTTTAAGCTCTTCGTTTATGAAAAATAATTCTATTAGATTTTTACTTATATTGCCTACACAAAGCTTAGCAAAGCTAGTTGCTTCGATATCAAGCCCCTCATTAATATTTGATTTTCTAGTCTCTTTTAATACTCTTATTATCTCTTTTGGTGCTGGATATGCACCTTTTGTTTTTGCAAGCATTTTTTTATTTGCAATTGCAAGCACTAGATTTGGAAAATATTTATCAAAGATACCAAGCTTGATATTTCTTTTACTTGGAATATTATTCAAGAATTCATTTAGTTCAAACTCCAAATATCCTGATGGGATATAAGCGTCAGCTATACCGTATTTATAAGCTTTTTTACCATCTATCGTTTTGCCTGAGAGTATTAATTCAAGTGCTTTAGTCATGCCTGTAAGCTTTGGTAGTCTTTGAGTTCCACCAAATCCTGGTAACACCCCAAGATTTACCTCAGGAAGTCCTAGTTTTGCATTATCAGTTACGATTCTATAATCACAACAAAGAGCCAGTTCAAATCCACCACCAAGACATACGCCATCAATCACCGCTATAGTGGGATACGGTAGAGCTGATATTAGACTAAGTATTTGTTGTCCAGAACGAACCTTATCATAAGCTTCATCTTCATTTTTGAGTGATCTTATCTCTTTTATATTTGCACCTGCAATGAAGTTGTTTTTTTTGTTTGACTTTATTACAAGAGATTTTAGAGGTTTTGATTTTATGTCTTTTAGTATTAGTTCAAGTTCATATAAAGCTT
>CACVAW010000002.1 GCA_902727925.1 uncultured Campylobacterales bacterium
CTTTTTACCGCCCTGGTCTCTCATCGCATAATCAAAAAAACTATCTTGCATCTTTTTACCCTTCTCTTTTCTTTGATTACTATTTTAACTAATTCTCACTTTTCTTTATCTTTTGTTCAGAGCTCTCTATTCATTGTTGTTTTTTGTAGGATTTGTATTTTCAAAAAAAACATTTCTCTTTTGGTTTACTGCAAGGTCTAGATGTGTTTCGACCATAGTTTTATTAAGTTTTGTTAGATACTCACTAGTATGATCTGTTGGAAGCCAAGTCTTAGCTCTATCATAGTTAATATGTACCCCATTTAAGTGAGGTTCTAAGTCTGTATTTTTAAAGTCGTCTCTTTTACTTAGTATAGTTGTTTTTCCTATACCATGAAGTCCTACAACATCATAAACTTTAGGGTTACTAACCGCTGTTGTTTTTTTAATCTGTGAAGTAATATCATCTTTTAAAAGTGTTATAGCTTTTTCTACTGATCTTTGTGGTTTTGGAACATTATTCAAGTAGTTTTCATTATTTACTACTCCAGTATCTCTGTCTTGTGCTTGTTGTTGCTGTATCTTTCGATTTATTTCTAGCAACCTATTACCAGCTTCCGTATTTCTTACTCGGGCTTCTTGTAATTTTACCATTTCAGGATCATCACCAATTTCAACAAGTAATTTATCAAGTTTTGCGACAAGTTCAGTTTTATTAGCAGGTAATCCAGCAGCTCTAAGTTCAGCTTCAGTAGGATTTAAAGTCTGAGGGGTAATTTTAGTAGTAGATGAACTTTCTTCTTCATCTTGATTAGTATCAAGTTTAGCAGAGTTTTGAGCGACTTGAGTGACAGAACCCATCGTAATACTATTGTTACTAGTATTAATAGCATCTTGAGTAAGTTCGGATACAAGCTGTCTTTCAAAAGGACTTAAAGGATTACTTGCATCGTTCATATTCTCAATAGCCGTATCGATATTTCTATTTCTTGATATAGCACCACCTACACTACCAATAGAAGCCCCAAGAGCGATACTCATAGGAATCTGTTTAAGAGTTAGTTCAAGAGCTTTATCATAATCTTCACCTTTAGCTATTTCTTGTGAAAACTGACTTAAAGGATCAACTGTAACTCCATGTATAGCACCAGAACCCATACCATATTTTATTTTTGATAAAAGAGTAGTAGCTTTTGCTGCTGCTTTGAATCCTACTACTCCAGGAAGTGCTGCTTCACTAGTACCTGCAAGTGTACCTTCTAAGCTCCAAGATTTCGCATTTTTCAATAAATGTGTTCCCAAGTTCCAATTAGCTTCTATAATATCAATAACTCCAGAAGCTTCTGCCATGTCTACTTGTACTTTCTCATATTCAGCTGTAGCTTCTTTTGATAAGCTACTTCTATATATTTTATCTGCACTTTGTTCTAGTCTATGGCTTAAGTCAGTTAAAACTTTGTTAGATGCTTCTTCTTGTATCTCTTTTTGTTCATACCATGAAAATATTTGTGATTCGTCTTTCCTTGCAATTTTCTCAGCAGTATCAAGAAAAGCTTTTTCTGCTTTTTCTGCTAATCTTGAAATAGGATGTACATCTCCTACTAAATCTTTTAGTCCTTTGAACGTAAAGTATGTATTTACAGCTCCACCAGTAAGCCCTCTTTTTGTTTTAGCAGTATTTGAATCTCCTTGTACCATCAAATCTTTTTCTCTGAGCATTTCTTTTGTTCTCTGCTCTATTTTATGATCTTTCAAATATCTTTTTGCATCTTGACGCTGTTCTAGCGACAAAGCTGTATTACCTGTAACATTTCCATCTTGATCTTTTATAAATCTACCTTGAAAGTCTCTTTGACCAATTAACCCTTCATTTACTAGTCCAAGATATACTTCTGTCTCACTTGCTACTTTTCTTCCTTCTGTTGCGTTTATTTTATGTCTTAGTTCATGAGATATTTCATAATTTACTGGAGCTTGAGTTTTCTCTCCTCTTAGGTTGTCATAGAGTATGATGTCTTTACCAAGATCTTGACCTAGAGGACTTTCATCAGCCGGTATATATGATGCTGTTTTCCCTGCACTTTCTTCTAAGAAAGGCGTTCCTATAATTTTTACATTATAAGTCTTTTCTAGTGCTTCTAGATTTTCTTTACTTAATAATCCATCTTCAACAAGTTTATTAAACTTTTCTGCTTTATAAGCATGCCCTTTTTTATAGTAAGAAGCAATACGAGGGTTATCAGGTTGAGAATCAAGAAAAGCCTTATACCCTAAAACTCTAGAAATATATTTCCTAGTCTCTAAAGGAGCTGAAGCTAAAATTTGAGCAGTAGTTTTATTATCAACATTTCCCATACCCCAGTTATAGGCTGCAAGTGCTTTTACATTGTTACCATTATATCTTTTTGATAATATTGATAAGTATCGCCCACCAGCATTTATAGCTTTACTTGAGTTTGTTCTTTCATCTGTATTATCATTTACAACGAGATTCATATCTCTAGCTGTAGGTGGCATAAATTGCATAACTCCAACAGCTCCAGCAGAACTTTTTATAGTTTTTTCATCTTTATTCTTTAGTACGGCTAGATGTATTGACTCTTGGTACATTAGCCCTTTTACTAAGTTTTTGTCTAGGTTATATTTATTTGAAGCTTTTATTACATCTTTTTCATATTTGTTTAATCTTTTTAATCCTTTTGAACTAATCTTTCTTACGTCTGTAACCCTATTATTTGACTGTTGAGCTTTTTTGTGATTTTTTGTTGTATATTGTTTTAAGTGATTTGTATTGTTTGATGATGTTTTTGGTCTTAGTTTTGATGTTGGTTTGTTTTGGTAGTTTTGTTTTCTTTGTTGCTCTTGTCTATTTTGTTGTTGTTGGGCTTGTAAGTTTTGTTGTGCTAGTTGTTGTTCATATAGTTTTTGGCTTTTGTTATATTCAGCTAGTATTTGTTGTTTTTGCTCTTTTGACATACTTGGGTATTTTTTTACCATTTCTTTTTGGTATTCTTTATATTCTTGTTCTGTTTTTCTTTTCTCTGCTTGTTGTTGTTTGTATTCTTGTTCTTTTTTGTTTTCGTATTGTTTTCTTTTGTTTATTCTTTTTTTTAGTTCTTGTTCAAATTCTTCATCTGTTTGTTTTCGGGTTAATTTTGTTGGACTTGGGGCTTGGTTTTGTATTTGAGCTTTTTGTTGTGCTGTTTTGTTCTGTGGGGTTGGTTGCTTTTTGGGCTTTTGGCTTTCTTGTTTTGGTCTTCCACTTAGCATATCTTGGGTTAGGTTTTTTTGACTAGTTTTGCTGTATATACTACCTTGCGATACTGTTGCTTTGTCTTTTGTGATGTCTAATTTTGGTACTTTTAATTTTGGTGCTTGTGGTTCCTCTGGGGTTTGTGGTTCTGGTTCTTCTTTTATTATTGGTTTTGGTGTTGCTGATGACCTTTCTACTTCTGGTGATATTCCTGATGTTGCTAATAGATCTTGTAGCTGATTTTGTGTTAGTTCGTCTGTATTTGCGAAGGCATTATCATTTCCTTCAGATGCTTGGTCTCCCATTTTATATAGTAAGTCTTGGGTTTCTTCTTCACTTAGTTCGTCTGTATTGGCAAAGGCATCATCATTTTCTTCTGATGCTTGGTCGCCTATGTTGTATAGTAGTTCTTCTTCATCTATTTCTGATTCTTCTTCTATGTTAACTTTACCCATCCCTTCTAAGCTTTTACCTTTAAAAAGGCTAGAAAGAAAAAATGCTCCTCCCATGAATGCTAGTAGTGTTAGCATTAGCCTTTTCCCTCAAAAATTTTCACTATATCATCATATTTTTCAATTAAATATTCTTTAACTCATCGTCAAACTTCATAAAGTCAGTTCTATTATCATCTATAAACTTAATAGCACTTCTTGGATGTTCATTCAAATACCCTGTAATCATATAAGGTATGCTATATCCCCAGTTTTCTTTTTTTTGCATTTTCACCATATACTCTTCTATGAATTTAAGCATAGGCTTTAGCTTGTATTTTGGGTTCTTTAGAAATGTCATAAGAAGTTCAGTTGGACAGTTTCCTGCACCTCTACCCATACCACATATCGTAGTATCAAGATAGCTAGTTCCTAGTATCAAAGACTCTATGATATTTGCGTATGCAAGTTGTTGATTGTTATGAGTATGTATCCCTACTTCTTTTCCTGAGTCTTTTGCAAATTTCATGTATTTGTTTGTAAGCTCTTTTATTTGTTCACTATAAAACGAACCAAAACTATCTACTAAGTAGATGATATCTACATTTGAGTCACAAAGAAGTTTTAACGCGTCATCAAGGTCTGATTCAAACACCTTTGATATTGCCATGATATTTATAGCTGTTTTGTATCCTTTTTGATGTGCATCTTCTATGAGTTCAAGTGCTTTTGGGATTTGATGTATATAAGTGGCAACTCTAATCATATCTATGACGCTATCTTTTTTAGGTAGTATTTCTTCTTTTAGTGTTCTACCTATATCTGCCATGACTGCGAGTTTAAGATCAGTATTATTCTCTCCTACTATAGCTCTTATGTCTTTTTCTTCGCTGAAGTTGAATTTCCCGTATTCTTTTTCACTCATTATTGTTTTTGAGCAGATTTTACCTATTTCCATGTACTCGATACCTGAATCTACACAAGCGTTATATGTGGCTTTTACAAACTCATCACTAAAATGATAGTTATTAATAAGACCTCCATCTCTAATTGTACAGTCAAGTATTTTTATATCTTTACGGCTTTCTAGCCAATTTCCTTTTCCCATGAGATTGTTCCTTAAAATTTGATTTTTGTATGTGTTTGAGAGATTTTAATTAATAGTAGTAATAGAGACTTTTGTCTAGCTTGTTTAATTTGATTTTGTAGTTCATAAATTTAAGGTCTCCTTTATATTTTCTGCTATAATTCTACAACTATAGTATTAAATTGGAATATAACAATGGATAAAAAGTTCGATAAATTCATAAATAACTTCAGAGTTTTGATCAAAGATTTGGGTCTAAAAAACTCAACACAAAGAGAGATAATACTCAAAGCTCTCTTTCATAGTAAAGCACACCTAAGTGCTGAAGAACTATCTACTCTAATCAAAAAAGAATATGACTCAAGTATAGGAATAGCAACAGTATACAGAGTACTAAGCTTCTTAGAAGATCACAAAGTAGTATCATCAATCAATATTGGTAATGCAAACTCAAAAGCATATGAAATAAACCCAAGTGACCATCATGATCATATAGTATGTACAAAATGCAAAAAAGTATTGGAATTCTTTAATCCAGACCTAGAAAAACTTCAAGTAGAAATTGCAAATAAAAATGGCTTTAAACTCATAGACCATGATATGATATTGTACGGTATTTGTGCAGGCTGTAAAAAATAATATGCTAATATATTTCTCTATAAAAAATAATTTAAAACAACATATTCCAAAGGTATTTAAATAATGTTTGATTTAATATCAAAATCTATTCTCACATCAATAAACAAAATCAAAACTAGAGATGACTCAAAAGCTCTTAATAAAGCGCTACAAGAGCTCAAAAAGTCTCTACTAAAAGCAGACATCCATCATAAAGTAGTAAAAGAGCTAATCGCTACGATTGAGCTCAAGATGAAAACACAAGTCATCGGTCAAGCTAACTTCCTTAAAGCTATAAAAGAATCACTTGCTGATATTCTAAATATTCATAAGAACCAAGGCTTTATCTACGCATCAAAGCCACCTACAAAGATACTGCTAACAGGTCTTCAAGGTAGTGGGAAAACAACAACTTCAGCAAAACTAGCAAACTATCTAAAAGAAAAATCAAAAAAAGTCTTAATCGTAGCTTGTGACTTGCAAAGACTCGCAGCCATAGAACAACTAAAACAACTCTCAATTGAAAATAACCTTGATATATATTATGAAGATGACAATAAGAACACTATACAAATAGCCAAAAATGCCATGAAAGTAGCAGAAGAGAAGCTTTATGATGTAGTGATATTTGATACTGCTGGACGTCTAGCTATAGATGATGAGCTCATGAATGAGCTAAGTGATGTCAAAAAAGCAGTATCTCCTGATGAGATATTCTATGTAGCTGACTCTCTTACAGGTCAAGATGCAATAAGAACAGCTTCAACATTCAAAGACAAAATCGGTATCGATGGTGTAATCCTCACAAAATATGATGGTGATAGTAAAGGTGGTATTGCCTTTGGTATTAGTAAGATAGTTGACGTTCCTCTTAGGTTTATAGGTACGGGAGAAAAGATACCTGATTTTGAAGCATTTATACCTGAGCGTATAATATCAAGAATCATGGGTGAAGGTGATCTCGCAACACTAGCAGAAAAAACATCTTCAGTAATAGATGAAAAGCAAGCAAAAAAACTTTCATCTAAGATCAAAAAAGGTGAGTTTAACTTCGATGACTTTTTAAAACAACTTGAAATGGTCAAAAAACTAGGTAACCTAAAATCTCTTATAGGTATGATACCTGGACTCTCAGGAAAAATCGGAGACTCTCTCAAGAACCTTGACCTAGACTCAAAAGAAATCACACATATAAAAGCTATGATATCATCAATGACTCCTAAAGAAAGATTTGAGCCAAGCTTACTTAATAACTCAAGAAAACAAAGAATAGCAAATGGAGCAGGACTAAACGAAATAGAAGTAAATAGATTTTTTAAGCAATTCAAAAATGCTTCAAAAATGGCAAAAAAGTTTTCTAAAGGTAATATGAAAAACTTAGAACAGATGATGGGGCAAAAACCTTTTTAAACAGGTATAATACTTTAAGTATTAATTAATTTAATTTTGGCTATAATGCCCAACTATTTTTAACATAAAAGCAAGGAACAATAATATGGCTACAGTAATAAGACTAACAAGAATGGGAAGAAAGAAAAAACCATTTTATAGAATAGTTGTAACAGACAGTAGAAAAAGAAGAGATGGTGGTTGGATTGAATCAATAGGATATTATAACCCACTAACTAACCCAAAAACTCTAAAGATTGATACTGAAAGATTTGACTACTGGAAAAGCGTAGGTGCTAAACCTAGCGAAAGAGTTACAAGAATAACTAAGTAAATTAAATATCTCAAAGGCTTACTATGGTAGATAAATTTTTAGTTGATTTTGCAAAACTTTTGACTGATAAACCTGAACTAGTACAAACAAAAATTGTTGATACCGATGATGAACGATATCATAAAGAAGTGATACTATTATTAGATAAATCTGATATGGGTAAAATCATAGGTAAAGATGGAAAAATGATTAGTTCAATCAAAACATTTCTTTCAGGATATAAAGCCAAGTCAAAGACTAACTATAAAATCACTGTAGAAAGTCATCAAGAAAGTACTCATAGCTAGTCTATGAGTACTGATGATCTCGTAGCTGTTGCTACTATTGGCAAAAGTGTAGGTCTAAAAGGTGAATTGAAACTTCACATAATAAGCGACTTTAAATCACAATTCAAAAAAAACAGAACTTACTACTTCGAAGATCATTCAAAAATAGTCATCGAAAACTTTAATCAAAATAATAATAGAGTTAAATTCTATAATTATGATGATATAGATATAGCTAAAACTCTTACAAACAAAAACATATACTCAACAAAAAAAGAAAGCAGTAAAAATCTAGACTTAAGAGAAAATGAATTTTTATGGTTTGAACTTATAGGTTATACAATAATTGAGAATCATAAGGTACTTGGTACTATATCAACAATAGATAGAATATCCGATATAGATTATTTGTTGATAAATACAGATGAAGAGTTTCAAAAGATTGCTAAGAGATTTTGTCTACCTTATGATAAAAAATATATTATTGAAGTGGATTCTAAAAACCGTATCATAAAAACAAAAAATGCTTATGATATCTTGGAAAATTCTTGAGAATAAACTTCATTACCCTCTTTCCTCAACTTATCAAAAGCTATTTTGGTGATTCAATCCTAAAAAATGCACACGAAAAAAAATTATTTGAAACTGAGTATTTAAACCCAAGAGATTTCAGTACACACAAACATAAAAAAGTTGATGCACCTATGATTGGTGGAGGTGCTGGAATGCTTATATCGCCAGAAGTAATAAAACAAACACTAAATAGAATAAAAGAACAGACTCACATTGTATTTGTAACTCCATCAGCAAAAAGATTCACTCAAAAAGATGCAAAAAGACTCTCCACCCAAAAGAGTATCACTCTGGTAAGTGGTAGATACGAAGGCATTGATGATAGAGTCATAGAAACCTATGCTAATGAAGTCTTTAGTATAGGTGACTATATACTAACAGGAGGAGAGCTACCATCTCTTATCATAAGCGATGCAATCCTTAGAAATATACCAGGGATACTTGGCAATAAAGACTCACTAACAGAAGAAAGCTTTGAAAATGGCTACTTAGAAGCACCAAATTTCACAAAACCAATTATTTTTGAAGATTTACAAGTAAACTCAACCTTTTTAAAGGGAAATCATAGTAAAATCTCAGACTTAAAAAATAGTATGGCTAAAATTAAAACAAGATATTTTAGACCAGACATTTATAGCCAAAAAGGTACCAAATATGAAAAATAGATATTTAGAAGATTTTGATAAATCACAAATTAAAGATAGAGATATTCCTAATTTTAGAGTTGGAGATTCACTTAGAATCGCAGTAAAAATTACAGAAGGTACAAAAACAAGAAGAATACAAAATTTTGATGGTGTTTGTATAGCTATTAGAGGCGAAGGTACTGGTAAAACTTTTATTGCTAGAAAAATAGGAGCTAATAGTGTCGGAGTTGAAAGAATATTTCCATTATATAGCGAAATTATAGAAGAAATTAAAGTACTTAGAACTGGTAAAGTTAGACGTGCTAAATTATTTTATCTAAGAGATAGAAGAGGTAAAGCTGCTAGAATCAAAGAAAGAAAACAAAAATAAATCAACCCTAGATTAGGAAGAAAAACTTCTTAATCACCTCATTTTAGCCTGAATGGTGGAATTGGTAGACACGCTAGACTCAAAATCTGGTGCTCTCACGAGCGTGTCGGTTCAAGTCCGACTTCAGGTACCACCCCTATTTATCGACACTTCAAGGGTTAATTTCAAACTGATATTTTCTCTTAAGTTTACCTCAGTCACACTTTAAGTCACACTTTTCTAAAAATTAACTCTTTAAATAAACATACTTATTAACTTTTTTAAGAGATACACAATTATAGAAAAATAAAGGTTTTTTATAACTTAATTTTAGATATGATTTAGAGTAAGGAGTTTTAAAAATGAAAGATTCAATATATATACTACTTATAAGCTTATTATTTACAGGCTGTGATATGTCTTCAAGTGGAGTAGCAGAAGCAGAAAGAGAACTTGAGCAAAGAGCTATTCAAGAAGAGATAGATGATTACAGAAGAACCTTACCAATTACTGATTTAAACCACCCTGAATATGTACTACCACAAGATCCTGGAAGTGCTGGAAAAGATGAACTACTAGGAATAGATAGTAATGATAATGGAATCCGAGATGATGTAGAGATATATATCTATAATAGATATAAAAACGAACCAAATCATAAAAGAGTACTAATAGCAATAGCATCGCAATACGCAAAAGCAACCCAAAAAATACTAGTAGACCCTGAAAATGCTTATGATAATGAAACTTATAAGATTATGCATGATAGTTATGATTGTACTTTTTATTGGTATAGAAAATATACAAAAAATCTAGATACTACAGCCAAAAGAATAGAATTTAGAAAATCAAATGATCCAATTGATGATGATATATCTAAAGAGATTTTCAACACATATGAAAGGAATAAGGCTTATATAGAATATAATGGAGCTTTAGGTGGTAAGGTGTTTAAAGACAGAATGTCAAAAATTGAACATTGTGATAGAAATATAAATATACTGGATAAATAATGAAATATTTATTACTTATTTTAATCTTAATTTCTAATCTTTACGCAAATATAGATGAAAGAAAAATTGATATTTATTATATAAATGATATTTTTATTAGCGAAAAACAAGCTATCAAGAAAAAAGATCTATTGAAAGAAGAAATCCAAATTACATACCTCTCCAACGAAGAATACCTATCACAACACACAAGCTTCGACTTAGCATTTAACTACGATAAAATATGGTGGAACGATGTACTAGAAATAGTACACCAATACATAAGAAATGGACAAATAGAAAATGACTATAGAGTTCTACTAAGATTAATATCATCATACGGAAGAAAAGGACTTGTAGAACAAACAGCAGTTGAAATATCAAATGAACAACTTGCACTTCTAAACTCAGCCTTTGAAAACAAATCATATATAAGAGAAATAGAAGATGATAACATAGATGACCTATACAATCAAATAAAATCATATAGCCTTAAGAGTTCACATAGAATAGCAGTAGTTTCATTTGGTCAAGGTGGTTTCTTTTCTAATGGAATATATAGAAGACTAAATAATCATAATAAATACTTCAAAAATCTTCAAATAGCTACAAGAACAAATAGAGTAGAGAGTCTTGATCCTCATATCACACTTTCTACTGATAAAATTACACAACTGCCTTTTTTGGATATTCTTCAAGGTGACTATAATAATACAGATGGATATATAGATCATACACTTTCAGATTATCTTTCAGGCAATGACACAGGACCAGCGATACTAGGAGTAGTTTCATCCCAGATAAAAGAACTCTCAAAGCTAGGAAGTCAATGGAGTATAAAAGATGAAAATAACAAAGGAACTTGTACTTATAGAGTAGAACTAACAAACGATGTAGATACAAGTATTGATAATTTGTTTGATGTATATCCATTTAATAAAGATGGATTAGTATATACAGTAAACGAAATGGGAAAAACAAAAAGTGAATATGTAAAAGGTACTAAAGAAGGTCAAGAGATAGAATCATTTATTTGGGATTATCCAAAAGATAATTGTGAGAAGTATCCTACTGATAAACCTTGTTATACACTTACAAAGACAAGTGACGAAATAAAACCTTTTTTCAATGCTAGTAAATACAAAGTACTATTTGAATATGAAAAAGGAACTTGTAATCACAGGGTATCTGTACAGGATTTGTATAGTGGCAAGTTATATGCTGAAGTTTATCCATTTAGTACAAACGGATCATACTTGTATCAAGTAGTAAATGAGAGTAATGAGACCAACACGGTACTATCACAAAGTTGTCAAGGTACACAAATAAAACTAACTGTTCCTGAACATGAATGTTATGAATTAGAGAATACATCAGAAAAGATATATCAAGATTTAACGATAACTAAAACAGAAGTTATAAACGAATGTAAAACTGAGAGAATAACAGGCTCTAAAGGCTATAGTTATTGGGAAGATTTTTGTGATTATAGTGTTGTTATTAATGATTGGATTAAGTCAGAGTGGGACTGGGTGGATGATAGCTTAAAGCCTTGTGAGTTTCCAAAAGAAGATGGTGTTTCATTCTCAAAAGAAGTACCTGAGGGGTATAGTCTTAAAGAAGAGAGTACAACGGAGTCTAATACTGCAAAGTTAGTTTATGATTCTACTGACAAGAATGCTGTTGATGTTGCTTATATTGTGGGTCAAGCTAGGTGTTATAGGTCTCTTTTGCGTGGTAGTAGTAGCTCTATAAAGTATCAGGCTACTGTGAATAAGGGTTATGAGACTAGTTCTACTTCTACTGGCGTTTATAGTAAGGATTAGTGAATTTGTATTTTAAAGTTAAAACAATACAATCCATACTATGAAAAGTAAAAACCGTCCTAAACTAAAGCTAAGTGATTACAAACACTATCTAACAGACTTATTAAATGATATAAAAGATAGAGACGACCTTAACCTTGAACGAATAAAAAAAGCTTTTTACTTTGCAGGAGAGGCTCACGCTGAGCAGTATAGACAAAGTGGTGAACCCTACATTATGCACCCAGTTGCAGTTGCAAGAATAGTTGTAGCTCAAGGCTTAGGTGAAGAGAGTATTATAGCAGCACTCTTACATGATACAGTAGAAGACACAGACGTTTCTTTAGAACAAGTTATAGATATCTTTGGTAATGATATAGCTACTATTGTAGATAGTCTAAGCCATTTTGATGAAACACTCCAAGCAAATGATAACAAAGATGTAAAAACTCTAAGAAAAATACTATTCTCTATGAGTAAAGACTTTCGTACTGTATATATCAAGATAGCAGATAGATTACACAATATGTCAACCCTAGAGCATATGCCAGTAGACAAACAAATAAAAAAAGCTACTGAAACAGCAAAGATATATATAGGACTAGCCAAGAACTTAAATCTATGGCAATGGAAAACACAGCTTGAAGATTACTGTATGAAGTATCTTGAACCAAAAAAATACAAAGCTCTTAAAAATAGAGTAAATCACGCAGAAGAAAAAAACCACGAAAAACTAGAAAAACTAGAACAAAACATAAAAAAACTACTCTCAAATGATGAAAAAGTATCAATACACAAATACTCACTTAATGAAATATCAAACAACCTAATAAGAGAAAACTCATTTATTGACATCAATAACTTATACTATGTCCTAATACAAACCAATAACAAATACAAATGTTATGAAATAGTAGCTAGGGTGCATGAAAAATACAAAGCTTTTATCACTAGGTTCAAGGATTATATTTCAATCCCTAAAGAAAATGGCTACCAAGCATTACATACTACAATATTTACAGACATTGGACTTATCAATATTAAAATCAAAGATAAAAACACATTCCAAAACTCACAAAAGTACAACCAAGAAGAGTGGGTGAAAAAAATTGCTCTAAGAGAAAAAAACATCAAAGATGATAAAAGCTTTCATAACTCAATTGTAGGTGAAGTACTAAGTGATACCATAAGAGTATACTCATCATTCGGAGAAGAGATAAACATACCTCAAAACTCAACTGTACTAGATTTTTTACTTTATTTGTACAAAGAAAAAACTCTGTTTGTTAGAAACACTTATATAGAAGATAAACAAGTTGGCTTAGATTATATACTTACTCATGGAGACATAGTAGAAGTAGAATATACTAGTGAACAAAGACCTGTTAGACTAGGTTGGTTTGATATGTTAAATTCTTATGAGAGCAAGAGTATTCTTATAGGCTTACTTGGGGGAAATGAAAACTATGATTATCTTTTAAAAGGTTATGAAGAGTTTAAGTACTGGATAAGTGTATTTGATATAGAAAACTTAAAGTACATTTATAAAAACTATGAAAAAAATCTTAGTAAAAAATTTGATTTATTTGAAGATGCACTTATATCTCTAGGTAAAAAAAATATAAATATAAAAGAGTTTTTAGCTCTTTTGTTACCCTTAGAGTTATTTAATAAGATACCAAGGACAGATACTTATATATTTGCACTAGATATAAGCAATACAATAGAAGACAAGATTGATATCATTATGGATTTAATGTTCAAACACTTACAAGAGGGTTTACCTAGTAAATTTAAAGAGAACTTTTATGTGTCTTTATATGGCTCGGGTATCAAGGTCAAGTATTTTTTACAGGATTTAAACAATCTAATAGATTTTATGAATTCAATAAAAAAAGATATATCACAAGATATGAAAATCAAATATATATTATAAAGGTAATAAATGTCAATTTTTTCTAATCGTTACATCACAAATGAAGATTTAGATCATAGTTATTTACAGGCATTACAATCAAGAGTTATACCCCCTATTCATAGGTTTACTAGTAAAGTTCAAGTTAACTCTTGGTTTAATTTATATGAAGATGAGGATAATATATATTATGATAGTATTCATAACTTCGCAAAATCAATTAAAGCCAATATTGCCGAATATGTAAAAAAAGATATGAACTATATATCTATTGGTGGATTGAATGATGTTAAAGATAGGTATTTACTAGAAGAATTTACAAAGCAGACAAACCCTACTTTAAGTGTTATTGCATCATCTAAATATTTAGTCAAAAACACTCTTGATTCTTTGAGTAATATAGATATGAAAAAAGAAGTTTTTATATCTGATTTTAATGCAAAAAACATCAGATTAATTAGTGAAGAAATTAGGGAAGAACATCATAGTAATCATTTCTTCTCACTTCTAGGTAATAGTTTTGGTATATATCCTCAAGAATATATCTCAAAAGCTCTTAGAGATGCTATGAATAAAGATGACTATCTTCTTATAGAAGTACATACCTCCCCTGACAGAATCACTCCAACACATACTAAAAAAATGCTATTAAACTACAGACGAGAAAAATTCCAAAAACATATTATTTTGATACTTGATAAGATAGGTATAACTCTTGAAGATGGAGATTTAGAACTAGAATACAGTAATGATAAGTTTTTTACAGAAATGACAGTAGTAAACTACTACTTTAGATTTAAAAAATCAAAAATAATAAGATTTCTAGATCAAGATATATACTTTGCTAAAGATGAAAGAATACTCCTTTTCTCATCAAATAAGTATAAACTTTCTGTGTTGAAGAATATTTTAAACAATCATGGTTTTAGAATAAAAGAAGAGTTTATATCATCTGAACTTAATTCAGTTCAGATACTTTGTCAGCTAAAGTAATCTTTGCTTAGTTAACTCTTTTATTAGTATTTCAACTCTTTCTTTGTTTACTAGTTTTAATCCCTTGTTTAAGAATGAACTTAGTTCATAGTCTGTAGGAAATGTATAGTAATTAGATATACTATGGTCTTGTTTTTCAAGAGATATAGATTCATTGTTACAAAGTATATTATCTAAATATTCAAACAGTAATTCCTCAGCTAGAGGAACTAATCTTAACATATTTTCAACTACACTCAAACTATAATCAAGTGCTGACTTTTTAATACCTATAATAGCTCCTGCATCATAAATCTCATTTACTCTATGAAGAGTTACTCCATAATCTTTTTCTTTATGATACATAGCCCAAAAAGAAGATACCACACCTCTATAATACGGGAGAATAGAAGGGTGAAGATTAGTAAATGGTATATCTTTTGACCTGAATGCATAAACAGTATCTTTACTGAATTTTTGACGACCTCTTATATTAATAATACTTGCTGGATTTAATGAGATAATCTCTTTTATAAATTCTCTTGAATTTGCATCTACATCGTAGTTAAGTTTTACTCTATTACTAGTAAAGAACTCTTCAATTTCATTTTCGTAAAGCTCACAAAGGTAGCTTCTCTCATAATATAACTGTTGCGTTAACTCTTTAGTAAACTTTTTATTATCACATTTACCTACTGTAAAATAAAAATGAATATTAAATTTGTTCTTATATTCTTTCACAGTTTTAAATAGAATTAAATATGGAATTACATTTTTAGATAATATAACAACAAGATTTTTTTTGATAATAAATACCTTAAATTATTTTTAGATTATTGTGAAATTTTACAGTAATATTACTTACCCTTAGAATAAACCACAAAAAACTCAGAACTATACCAGCCTAAGGTTAGGGTAAAATTATTTTTATAAAATATGAATATATTCAATTTAGATAAACGACTTTAAAAGTCACTTTTCCTCATTCTTAATTCTCCTATTTTTATTTTAGCAAAATTATTCCGTTTCTTTTAGTCCTACTTTTGAGGATGCTTACATTATGAGAATCGAGTTTTTCAGGTTTGACTACTTAACTAACTTTAATATACTTTTTTCTAACTCATTTGCATATTTCATGTCACTATTTTGTTTTGTTTTCATAGCATCTATTATTACTTTGTGATGCTCTTTTAATCTCTGAACATAGTCTTTTTGTGACTCTTTAACTCTTTGTGTAAGAAAATAATCACTTATAGTTGCAATTATATTTTGTGAATGAGCTTCTTTATTATTAACCCACCGAATTAATTGATTATACGATTGAGCATCTTTTTTCTTAGATAACTCAGAAATTGAGTTCAAAGCTTTTTTTATAGTAGCTACATCTTGAAGCATCTCTTTGACTTTTGCATTATCATCATATATTCCACAAGGTATTTGACAATGTGAATAAAGAAATGAAGCCAAGAGTATAAGTATCATACTTATTCTTTTCATAAAGGTCCTTAATATTTTTCTTATCTAAAAGCAAATATATCTAAAAAATGTTAATATAATAATGTATTTAATTAAGTCTAATCAATCTTTTATAAAAGGATTAATATGAAAATTATATTTTTAATTTTTACTCTTTGTTACTCTCTATTTGCAAAGCTTACTTATGTTGATGTAACTGAGCTTGAGAGATTAAAACTCCCTATCATAGACATAAGAACTCAAAATGAATTTAAACAAACAGGAACTATCCCCAAAGCTCACAAAATAACATTCTTTGATGAGTTTGGTAGATATGATTTTGTTTCTTGGGAAAAAGACTTACTCAGTATCATAGATGATAAAAATAGCTCTTTTGTTTTGGTTTGTAGAAGTGGTGGTAGAACCACAAAAGTAGGAACTTACTTAAGTGATATAGGATATAAAAATATATATCACTTAAAAGGCGGAATAAAATCTTGGATTAATAAAAAAGATTAATGATGACTGAAATACAAAACTTCCTATTATACTCTTTTCTTATACACTCTTTTATACTGTTAACTTGGATATTAATGTTTGTTTTTGCTCATAATTTTATTTATGCGATTCATTCAAAGTGGTTTAACATCTCTAAAGAAAAATTCAATAGTATTCATTATCTTTTAATGGGTTTTTACAAAATACTTATACTATTTTTTATTCTTATACCTTATTTAGTATCGCTGATTTGAAAACTTGAGAAGTAAGACTTAATTAAAAAAACGGGTGCATAAAAAGTTAACTATAGTTCGATATATTGGTAGTAAACAAAGGTTTATTTACAAATGGCTGTAAAAAAGTAGCAAAATATGTCCAAAATGTGACTCACAAGATATACAAAACAGAGGTTCAAGAAGAGGGATAAAAAGATATTTTTGTAAAGATTGTAAGAGTTCATTTAGTGGGACAAGACGATCAAAAAAGCTACAAGAAATCATATTTAAAGAGTATTTTTTACAACGCCAGACTTTAACACAATTAGCTACCAAATATAATAGGTCAATACCATGGATAATGAAACAAAGAGATGAATATAATGTAGGTGAAAAAGTCCATAATCCAAGGCCGGTAAACTTAGTATGTGACGCTACATTTTATGAGAAGAATAGAGATAAGCTAGGTACTTTAGTATTTAAAGATGTAGAGTCTAAAGAGATACTTATCTGGAAACATATTGACGGTGAAGTAGTAGAAGACTATAGACACCTAAAAGAAGAACTCATAACTTTAGGTTATACAATACAAAGTGTTACGATAGATGGTAAGAGAGGCGTAGACAAGGTATTTAGAGGTATACCTATACAAATGTGTCATTTCCATCAGAAGAAAATAATACAGCGATACATTACACTTGAGAGCAAAGTTGCAAGCTAGTAAAGATTTTAGAAGAATAGTTTTCAGATTAACGCTTACTACAGAAAAAAACCTCACTAAAAAACTAGATATTTGGTATGAAAAATATGAAGATTTTTTAAATGAAAAAACACCTTCAAAAACTACTGGAAAACTTAGTTATACTCATCCAAAGATTAGATCTGCTTATAGAAGTTTAAGAACTCATTTACCCTACCTATTCACATATAAAAAGCATAAGAATTTGTATATTCAAAACACAACAAACTCTCTTGAAGGTGGTGTATTCTCTCATATGAAAAATATGGTTAGTTTACATAGAGGTCTTAATAAAAGTCTCAAGCTTAAATTAGTAAATTTTTATTTAGTCAACTATCTAAAAAAAGTCTAAACTATGCACCCGTTTTTTTAATTATTACCGCACCAATTAAATATAGCAATTTAAATGGCATAAGAGTACTATTTTTAGGGTATCATAGAAAAAATTATTTTCTATATTTTAATAGTGGAGTAATAAGTAAAAGATTATGAATATTTAACTTTTAAGTTTAGCCAATCTTTTTATCTAAAATGTTAATATTAGATATATTATTATATATTAGGAAATTTAATTTAAAATGAAATCAAAATCTTATTCAAAAATTAATTTATATTTAAAAATCATAGGTTTTCGTGAGAACTACCATCTACTTAACTCTAGGTTTATTCGTATCAAATCTATATACGATGAGATCGAACTTGTAGCTAAACAAAGTCCAAGTAATGAGATATCTTTAATTGGTGACTTTGGATGTACATCGCAACAAAATATTATATACAAAGTAATAATCAAACTCCTTGAATACACAAAATCAAACAAATTAAAAAAATTTCTAAACGATTATCAAATACAAGTAACAAAGAATATACCCAAATTCGCTGGTCTTGGAGGATCTAGTTCAAATGGAGCTACTGTACTATCTATGATAAATGACACTTTGAATCTTGATCTTAGTTACGAAACACTAAATAAGATAGGTTCTTCGGTAGGTTCTGATTTGTCATTTTTCTTATCTGGCTATGATAATGCAAATGTTGGTGGATGTGGGGAAGAAGTAGTATTCTTTGAAGATGAGGCACTTGATTTTGACATATATACACCTGATATCAAATGCTCTACTAAAGATGTATACACACAGTTTAGAAATACTAACTACAACCTAGAAGCAAATACAAAACTAGCCTCAAAGCTCTCAACTATGAAAGCTCGTGATATACTTCAAGAGTTTGATATAAGAACTCTTAATGACTTGTACAGACCTGCGAGTGATTTGTATCCTAAACTTACAGACCATTCACAAAATAGATTCTTTTCTGGAAGTGGAAGTAGTTTTTTTAAGGGCAAAAGTGTTTAATAAAGAAAGCTTCTTCATATCTCAAATTGAGAACAAACATATTGGCGATGATGGAGTTATTATCGGTGATAATGTCTATTCAAAAGATTTGTTTTGTGAGGGTATTCACTTCAAACGTTCTTGGATGAGTCTTAGAGACATAGCATCTAAATCAATGCTTGTGAACATATCAGACGCAATAGCAATGAATGCTACTCCTAAGTATGCTCTTCTAGGGCTTAAAATACCTAAAAATTTCAATAAAAACGATCTTGAGGAGTTATGGGCTGGATTTTCTACTACAAGCCAAAAATATAGTATAGAGATCATTGGAGGGGATACTATAGTAGGAAATACTCTTGATATATCTATAACTATAATATCAACCTCAAAGAGTCCGATATATAGAGACAATATCAAACAAGGACAACTACTAGCATATACAGGGACACTAGGCAGTGTACAAAAAGATTTAAAAAGGCTTTTTCAAAATAAAGAGATATCTAAAACTTCAAAATTCATAACTCCTATCTTAAGACAAGAATTCATGCAAAAAGCTAGTAAATATATAAGTAGCTGTATGGATATATCAGATGGATTATGCCACGAGCTACAAAGACTAAGCAAAGCAAATAAAATAAGCTATAAGTTCATAAAAAATCTAAATAATAATACACTAAGTAGTGGCGAAGAATACGAGCTAGTGTTTAGTTTTGATAAAAAGTACTTAAAAATCATCAAAAATATATCTAAGAAAACAAAAACACCAATAACTATATTTGCAAAAGCCAAAAGAGGCTCATACAAACATAAGTTTAAAAACCATCATATATAATTGTTCAGAGGTCTCAATAATCCAACTTCTCTTTGAGTCTACCCTCTTCTAGTACAAACACCCTATCTGCTTGATCTATAGAGCTTTTTCTGTGTGCTATAATGATTGTTGTCACACCACTTAAAAACTCTTCAAGTGAATGATGTAATTTTTCTTCTGTGAATATATCAAGTGAAGAGGTAGCTTCATCTAGTATCACAAGCTTTGGATTGCTTAGTATCATTCTTGCGATAGCAAGTCTTTGCTTTTGTCCACCTGAGAGCTTCACTCCTTGCTTACCTACAAGAGTATGTAGTCCTTTTGGCATTGCGTCTACTTTTTCTTTTAGTTGTGCAATTTCGAGAGCTTGATATATTTTTTCATCACTTATATTTTCGTTAAATACAAGATTTTCTTTGATAGTAGAGTTAAACACAAACGGGCTTTGAAGTACTGTAGCTACATTGTCACGCACTACTTCATATCCTATGTCTTTGATGGACACACCGTCAAAAAGTACATCTCCACTCTTCATCGGATATAGTCCTAGTATGACATTAATAACTGTACTCTTACCACTTCCACTTGCTCCTACTATAGCAATCTTTTCGCCTTTTTTGACTTCTAGGTTTATATCATCTAATATTTTTGTATCTCCATAAGAAAAACTGATATTTTTCAAGCTAAGAGTTGTTGTAGTTACACTATCAAAAGGGTTTTTTCTATGTTCATAATCTACTTCTTTTTTCATAGATAAGAACTCATTTATCCTTGTAAGAGCTGCGTTTGCACTATGCCAAGCATACTGGATACCCAATATCTCTTGAACTGGTCCCATCATATACCAAAGGTAGCTAAACACAGCAAACATTTCACCAATACTAAGATCAGAGTAAAGAACAAGAAGCATACTTGTAGCCCTAAACACATCAAAACTAGCCAAAAATATAGTAAAAGAAAACCTACTACTTGCCTCATTCTTCCAGAAAAACTCACCTGAACTTTGTCTAATCTCATCAGCTAAGAATGATAATCTATCAAAGAAGTTCTTACTCTGATTTGAAGCTCTTACCTGAGCCATAGCATCAAGAGTTTGTGACAAGGACTCACTAAACACTTCATAAGCTTTGTTTTCTTTTGTTTTTAGTCCTCTTACATTCTTTGCTACCCTATTTGAAAAATACAATACTACAGGATTAAAAAACAACAAAAACAGAGCCAACTGCCAATGTATAAGAAGCAGTATCACACTAACACCAATAAATATAAGTATAGAGATAATAAGTTTTGAGATTGTAGTACTAATAAACCTGTCAATAGTATCAATATCCACAACAAACCTTGAACTCACAGCCGTACTTCCAAGTGTCTCATACTCACTCATTGAGATTTTACGAACAACTTTGAGTAAATCTTTTCTTATTTTGTATGTGATGTTTTTAGCTATTATTGTGAATTTCTTGATTTCAAAAACACCTATTATTACTGTAAGTATTCTCAAAATTATAGTAAGACCTGTAACAACAGCAAAGTAATATATAGGCACTTGAAGTGAGGGTGATACAAATTGATTTAAGAATCCAACTATATATGATGGCTTGTTAAGAAGTACTTCATCAACAAGAAGTGGTATGATAAGAGGAACTGGAAGACTCACAAGAGCTACAAGAACAGCCAATATATTCGCTATAAAAAATTCTTTTTTGTGAGAAAGAATCATTTTCAAAACAGTCTTTAAAGTGTATTTTTTCAAAATATTAGTAAACCTCTTTTCTATGAGCTATTATGATGGTACATCCAATTTTGCTTTTTTAAAGACTTCTTCAAGCGTATATATCTCACTTTTATTGTCTTTTATCCTATCTATTGAAATTATCTCATCTAAAGTATCAAAATATCTACTTACAGCTTTTTCTACTAGATAAGTTCTTGTTTTACCAAGCTCTCCTGCGCAAGAATCAAGATAGCTAAGCAAGTTTACATCTAATCTAAAACTAACCGCTTTTTTCATAGAAACCCTTTTGTATTTTATATAAATAATATTGTACAATATATGTTTAGGTGCGTAACTAAAAACTTAAAGAAATTTGTGTTTGCTTAACGCTACTTTCCTTTTGTAGCTATGACTACTCCACTTGATACTACCATAAATATTCCTATCCATACACTAATACTTGGAATACTATCCCCTAGTATTATACCCATCACTATAGATATAGGTATAGTTGTATAGCTTATCACTCCTACAAGTCCAGCTTTTGCTTCTCCATATGCTTTGGTCATGAATATTTGTGCTAAAGTCGCACTTATACCAAGTCCTATCGCATATAACCACATAACGCCAGTAGGCATCACAAACCGACCCAACATAAAATCCAAACCCTGAGTATAATAAAACTCTGATATCCCCATAAGAATTACAGGACCTATAGTACCTATTAACACAAATGAAAGTACGATAATTCTTGTATCGTAACTTCGTTTTAGCTCTCTTACTGCGTTATAAGCAAATGCTGCAAATATACCAAGAGCTAATCCCATAAGGTTGTACTTACTCACTCCCATATCAGGTTGCATAATAAGCACTATACCAATGAACCCGACAAACACAGCCACCCAAGCATAAGTATTAAGCCTCTCTTTAAGTAAAAAAAACGCAAGTATTGCTGTAAATATAGGAGAAGCTTTGGAGTATGTCACAGCCTCAGCCAAAGATACATTAGCAATCAAATAAAAATAAAGTATAAGCCCAAAGAACCCCACCATACCACGGAATATAAGTAAAAATGGCTTCTTATTTACACTTTTTTTACAAGGAAGTTTCAAAAAACTAAAAACAATAAGAACAATACCAAAAACATTACGAAAAAACACAACCTCAATAGAACTCATATGAGCACTCAGTAGCTTCGCAAACGAAACAGTAAAAGCAAAACATAATGATGCTAAAAGCATAAAAAATATTGCTTTGTTTATATTTTCTTTGATGGAAATTCCTTTATTTATAAATATCTCCTCTACTATCAACTTTTAAGATTTTTATTTCATCTTCACTCATATGAAAAAGCACTCTGTATTTTGATATTCTAACTCTATAAATTGGAGGTATATCGTTACCCTTTAGTCTATTAACGTCTCCATTAGATAAATCTTGAATTAGTTTAAATATTTTCTTTTGAAGTTTCTTATCATATTTTTAGAATTTTTTTTCAAAAGTTTTTGAATAAGATATTCTCATAAATCAAATTTGTTTTTAAAGTCTTCATTGAAAGTGAATTTTTCATTTTTTAATATTGATAAAATTTCTTTTTCATCATCAGCTTCTAGTATTAAACTAGCCTGTTCTTTAAAAAAATCATTATTAAACTTATCAAGACCATAATACGCTAACAAGAACATTGGAAATCCACTTAAAACAGATACTTTATTAAAAGTTTCTATATACTTAATTTTTTGTTGATTGAATATTTCAAATTGTTTGATTTGTTTATCTGGAAATTGAAACTCACCATTAACAATAAAATTAGCTTTTTTAGAATGTTGCATTATTAACTCAAGCCAAATTTTTTTTGTATAATCATTAAAATGTAGAAACTTTTCATCACAATTTTTAGAATATTCTTTTTTATACTTTTGTTCAGATATTGCTATTGTTTGTGAAAAATTATCATTAGTCTTAATATTCCTTAATGCTTCCACCATAGGATAACTTACAAATAGTTTTCCCTTATCTGTTTCATCATTAAATAAATTTAACATCTTTAATAGTTTATCATCATCTGCATTACTAGCATGACCATCATAATCAAAGAAAAGATAGACTTCTGAAACTTCTTCTACATTAATAATTTCTTTTTTATCATTTTTAGGTTTTAAAAGAGTGACTAAATCTAAATCATCATCAAGTTCGTCATCAATAAAAAAGTCTTTATACAATTTATAGATTACTGTACCATAAGATATAACAATATCCTGACTAAATTTTATTTCTTTTTTATCTAAAAAATATTGTTTCAAATTTTTAAATATTATTTTTTCTGTTACTTTACCTTCAAATATAAATAATATATATTCTTGTTTATTCAAATGAACCAGCTTTATACATTTTTTCTATATTATGTGCCTCTCTTAACTCTTTGTATGTTCTATCTTTTAAAGATGATATTTTCTTATTATCCATTATAAAATAGCAATCAGGTCTTAATATACGATTTGATATATTCGAAGTATTATGAGTAGTTAAAATAACTTGTACATTTTTAATTTCTTTTAATTTTTCTATAATCAAAACTGATAAGTCATGATGATAAAAAGCATCAAATTCATCTATAAATAAAAATGATGGTGTTTTATCACTTTTCATTCGTTGATACCAAAAATAAAATATACATAATGCTTTTGTCCCAGATGATGCAGCTTCAAAGAATTCAATTTCTCTTTTATCAAACTTAAAAAATATTTGATAAACTCCACTTATTTTTTTTGACCTTAAACTATACTCAAGCCCAGCATCATTCAAAAATTTTTCAAATTCTTTCAAGTTACCTTTTTTAACTATATCATCAGATAAGATATGCTCACCTTCTTCATAACCAATATAAAAACGTTCGTCTAGAGCTTTAGAAAACAACATATTGTTAATAAAATCTTTAAATTGTTTAAAAATATTATTTTCAATAGTATCCTCCAAAATAGTGTTTTTCTCTATATAAGATATTACTGAGAGTTTTGAGTCTTTTAAATCTTTATTTAAACTTTCAGCACCTTTTGCAGATGTTGTAAAAATAGTACTTTCCCCTCTATCTACACTTGCAAAAATCTTATCATTAATTATTAATTTTTCAAATATTAATGTTTGAACATCATATTTTGTATACTCATATTCAACGATATTATTACCAAATGCAAAAACAAATTTAAATCTAACTTCTTCCTCAAAACTATTAGCACTTATATAATTATTATATTTTGCTTTTGATAAATATTTATCAGTTAAATGTGATATTAAATCAAATATAGCAAGACCTAAATTTGACTTGCCACACGCATTGTAACCATAGATTAAGCCTTTATTTACAATACCATTTTTAATACAATCTTTATTAAATTCAAAATTACTTGTATCGCTTAAATCAAAAGTAAATTTTTCACCAAAATTTTTAAAATTAGTTATCTCTATCTTTTTTAACATTTCAATACTCTTTTATTTTTAATACTATAATTCTATCATGTATATTTTAGTTTATCCGTAAAAAAAATACAGCTAAAAGGCAAAATAATACTTAATTTATCTTCTCCATAAACAAATCAACTTCATTTTATAAGTGCTTCAAGTTTTTTGAGTTATCTATTATGTACGTACATGATTCTAGTTTCTTTTCTATTAAGGTTTCGTCTAACTCTATAGTAAAAAAATTGACTATTCTCTATTTCAGCCAATATTTACCTTTTTTTTGCAATCTGGCAGTGATAACAACCACTGTATTCATTATCTATATTATACCATTCATGTTCGCCAACATATTTTTCACAATCATCTCCCTTAGAAGCTATACCCATATCAATAAGAAACCAAGGAAGAATTTTTCTAATTTTTGTTCTAAGTCTAAATGGTTGTTTCAAATCTTTTCCATAAACAAATCAACTTCATTTTGTAAGTGCTTCAAATCTTTAGAATTATCAATAACATAAGTACACAGTTCTAACTTTTTTTCTATTTTCATTTGTGAGTTTATTTTTTGGATTGCAAATTCACGTGAGATTTTGTCTCTGCTTATTACTCTTTTTATCTGCTCTTCATATGAAGTGAATATCACTACACTTCTTGTGATTTCTGGATATGCAAGAGTTTCAAAGTATAGTGGGATATCAACTAGGTATGGGAAATTAAGGCTTTCAAGTCTTGTGCATTGTTTTATGATTTCTTTTCTTATTTTTGGATGTAAGAACTCTTCTAAGAGAACTTTTTTGTTACTATTGGCAAATATTAGTTTACCTAAGAGAGGTCTATCGACTTTACCATCTTTATTAATATACTCATCACCAAAAATATTTTTTATATCACTTATACTTTCATCAAGTAACTTGTGAGCTATCTTATCTGCATCTACTATTCTGTAGCCATTAAGAAATAGTATATTACAAACTGTGCTTTTACCAGTTCCTATTCCTCCAGTAAGAGCTATAGCATGTTTGAAAATCATAGAGAACAATTCCTTTTATATATCTTTGATATTACATCTGTAAGAGTCTTAAAATAATTTAAAAATCAATCTTTGAAATTAATTAGTTTCAAAATTATTTATTTTTTGTGAATAATAGAATACTTCCTTATTTAGAGTAAGGAAGTATTTTGTTTAAACTATCTCTTTATAACGCCTAATAGATTCTCTCTAACAAAGGTTGGCATCTCAAAAGCACTTCTTTGAATATCACTACTGTAGTAATGTAGTCCTTCTAGGAAGTCTGATTTGTCAAGATGTATATCAGCTGTTGGATGAAGCTTTTTAGATAATAATACGAACGAAGCTATACTTTGCATACTATCCGTCATAGCTACATAGGGCATAACTATAGTAAATAATTTTCCATAGCTTGTATAAGTCTGTTTCACAACTTCTGTATTACATACATTTTCGCTTAATCCACAATAGATACCATCTTTTTTGAGGCTTCTATATATATTTGTAATATCATTACTGATTGTGTCATTAAGTACAACATCAAACTTATCTTCATGTGTTGCATCAAGTTTATCTGTTTGTGTAATAACTAAATTTTTGTATTTTGCCAATTCTTTTACTATAAACTCATTTTTACCTACAAAAAGTACTTCTTTTACATCGTTATGTGTACAACATGCTACGTGAGTTAGCATTTCTGCTATGATTTTATTGTCCATTTGTTTCTCCCATTATATTTTCAAATATTTGTTTTGCTTTGTTTATTGTTTCTTTTGTTAAGTCACTCTCAACTATATCTGTAACTTTATTTGTAACCTCATCTATAACTTGTTTCGTTTTTGTTATCATATTTTGTGTTACATTGCTATCAATTAGATTTGAAATAGTTACTGTAACTTCGTCTATCATATCTTTTGCTTGAGATACCATATTATTTGCCATATCATTATTAGTAATTTCTGATGACAAACTACTAACATAACTCTTTATGTTAGTAGTTGATGACTTCACTTCACTCAAAGCTTTTTGTGTGCTATTAAGTTCTGCTACTAAATCTTTCATTTGTAATACTAGTACTTCATTTTGACTCTCAAGAGTTTTGATTTGTTTGTTTTTGTTGATTAGTAGATATCCACAAAAACCAAGTGCCAAAATAAGTATAAAAATAATCAGATTTTTCAAGATTCTTCTGCCTTTACCTCTTTTACTTCTAGTCCCATAGCAACTTTGATCTTGTCTTCTATCTCTTGACGAATTTCAGGGTTTTCTATTAAGAACGCTTTTGCTTTTTCTTTACCTTGACCTAGCTTTTCTGCTTCATAAGAAAACCATGAGCCACTCTTATCTACGATATCAAACTTGATACCATAATCTATTAGTTCGCCCTCTTTTGATATACCTTCACCAAACATTATGTCAAATTCAGCTTGACGAAATGGTGGAGCTACTTTGTTTTTTACAATTTTAACTCTTACTCTATTTCCTATTACCTCTTCAGCTTGTTTTAGACTTGCTATTCTTCTTATGTCTATTCTTACTGATGAGTAGAACTTAAGAGCATTTCCACCTGGAGTTGTCTCAGGTGATCCGTATCCCATCATACCTATTTTCATTCTAATTTGGTTAATAAATACTATAGTTGTATTCATCTTGTGTGTGATTGCAGTAAGCTTTCTAAGAGCTTGTGACATAAGACGAGCTTGAATACCTACGTGAGTATCACCCATATCACCATCAATTTCTGCTTTTGGTGTAAGAGCTGCTACTGAATCAACTACGATTAAGTCTACTGCTCCACTTCTTGCTATTGTTTCAACTACTTCAAGAGCTTGTTCTCCAAAGTCAGGTTGAGACACAAGAAGGTTTTCAGTATCAACTCCAATATTTCCAGCGTACTTGGTGTCAAAAGCGTGTTCAGCATCCACAAATGCACATATACCACCTGCCTTTTGAGCTTCTGCTATGACTCCAAGTGTAAGAGTAGTCTTACCTGAACTCTCAGGTCCATATATCTCAACTATACGTCCTCTTGGAATTCCACCGATTCCAAGTGCAAGATCAAGTCCAAATGAACCCGTACCAATAGATTCAATTGGTTCAAATTCTTTATCTCCAAGTCTTACAAGTGTACCTTTACCAAATGTCTTGTCAACTTGTTTTATAGCTAGTTCTAAAGCTTTCTTTTTATTTTCATCCATTTTATATTTCCTTTTTATACGTTTAAATCTCACTTACACTACTGTGCTCAGCGCACGGTTCAAGCGACTAGCCGCTTTTAAACTTCACCTCTTAAATAGCAATATCTCAATCTATAGCTAATTTGTATTTCGGATCATCTTCATTATATTCACAAAATGGTCCTGCATTGTTTAGTATCTTTATACAATCTTTACTTAAATGTCTGATTTTTAGATTTTTCCCTGAATCTCTATATTTCTTAGTGATATTATCTATAGCTTCAACTCCTGAGATATCTACAACTCTAGCATTTTTAAAGTCCAGTATTACGTTTTGTGGATCTCTATGAATCTTGAACTGCTCCATAAAAGAAGTTGTCGAAGCAAAAAAGAGAGGTCCGTTAAATGTATATACTTTTGTATCATCATCTTCGTATTTTGTAAGTGCATATACTTTTGCATGTCTCCAAGCAAATACAAGAGCCGATATGATAATACCTGCAATTACAGCTACAGCAAGATCAAGAAATACAGTAACAACAGTAACAAGAATCAATACAATCTTATCAGACATAGGCATATATCTAAGTCTATTTGCACTCTCCCACTCAAATGTCCCAATACTAACCATAAACATAATACCAACTAGTACTGCTACAGGTATGAGTGCTATACAATCACTAAGAACAATATTAGACTGTAACATCATTAAAACATAAGGAAAACCAATTGATACAAATAGTATAAGTAATAAAAGTACTACAAAAAAAGATATTATGTTTCGTCCACCATTTACGCTATTAATAATAGCATACAGCATAATACCAACAGGTATTACCAATAAAATAAGATTAAATTCAGCTACCACAAAAAGTATAAGTAGTACAGCTGCCACAAATGAAGATAATCTTCCTCGTCCACCATTAGTGAAGTTAATTATTGATTGACCTATCATTGCACATCCTGCCATACCACCAAAAAATCCACAAACTACGTTTCCGCTTCCTTGCGCGATACACTCTTTGTTACCATTTCCTCTTTTACCACCCATCTCATCAAGTACTGAGAGTGTAAGAAGTGATTCAATAAGACCTACCATAGCTACTAAAAATGCGTAAGGAAGTACAATCATAATCATATTCCACTCTAAGTCAATATTGGGAATACCAAAACTAGGGAATGCTCCACTGATATCTGAAAGGTCTTTAATCTGTTTTGTATCAAGATTAAACACTATCACAAGAGCTGATATGAACATAATAGCTACTAATCCAGAAGGAACTTTTTTTGTAATTTTTGGAAAAAACTCAACTATAAGCATAGTAAGTATCACAAGAGCGTACATAAGCCACCCCTCATCCTCAAAAAGAGGTATCTGAGAATACGCAATAACTATAGCAAGACCATTAACAAACCCATACATCGCAGGCTGAGGAACAAGTCTAATAAGCTTACCAAGCTTAAATAACCCAATAGTAATTTGAATAATCCCTGCAAGCACGGTTGCTACTAATATATATTGTAATATATATGTAGAAAGTGCTTCATTTTCTATTAGGCTTTGAAGTTTCTCTGTAGGGATACTATCTTTTATTTTAATACCAAGTCCTACAAGAACAATAGCAATTGCGCCAGTTGCACCACTTACCATACCAGCTTTACCACCAATAAGAGATGTAATAAGACCAAGTATAAATGCCGTGTAAAGTCCTACAAGAGGAGAAACTCCAGCAAGAAGTGAAAAGGCTATAGCTTCAGGAACAAGTGCAATTGCTACAACTATTCCTGAGAGTACATTTGACTTTATCCCATATTTAGCAAAAAACTCTATCATTTATCAAAGTCTTCCATAGCTAGATGTTCTTTTATCACATCTAGTCCAATACCTTGAGCTGAACTTATACAATAGTTTTTTGCCCAGATTGAATTCATTTTATAATATTTTTTAAACTCTGTTTTATTTTTTGATTTTACTACTCTATTTGTTCTTGCTGATAAATCTTTTATGAAGCTATCAAGTCGAATATATGGAGTTGCTTTAAATTGCAAGTGTATATGATCAGCACCCACACCAAAATCTAAGATTTCTACATTATTTGACTTTGCGATGTTATAAACCTCTTCTTCTATAGTAGCTACAACTGAGTCTTCACTAAGAATTTTTCTTTTTGCTTTTGCCACTAATACTAAAGAATATTTTAATATATATTTATTTTTCATTAATTATTCCTTAAATCCCATGCCATATGAGTACTACCATCCTCATCTTTAGCAACTGTACCCATCCCCATGATGTTATATCCAGCATCTACGTAATGTATCTCTCCTGTTACTGCTGATGAAAGATCACTGAGTAAATACATACCACTATTACCAACTTCTGTTGTAGTTACATTTCTTCTTAATGGAGAGTTTATTTCGCTCCAATTAAGAATCTTTTTAAAATCACCTATACCACTTGCTGCAAGTGTTTTAATAGGACCAGCACTAATTGCGTTTACTCTTATGTTTGATTTTCCACCTAATTCTTCAGCAAGATATTTCACACTTGTTTCAAGTCCAGCTTTAGCTACACCCATGATGTTATAATGTGGTACATATTTCACTCCACCTAAATAAGACAAAGTAAGAATTGAAGCATTCTCATTAAGTATTGGTAAACAAGCACGTGTTAAAGCAATGAGTGAAAATACTGATGTTTGCATAGCTACATCAAAATGTTCTCTTTTTGTCTCAACTATACCGCCCTCAAGAGTTTCTCTTGGAGCAAATGCAACTGAATGCACTAAAAAGTCAATTTTACCAAATGTCTTTTCTATCTCTGATGCTAATGAGTCAAGCTCATCATCATTATTTACGTCAAGTTTATATACATAATCTTTACTTCCCAACTCTTCGGCTATTGGTCTTACTCTTTTTTCTAGTGACTCATTAAGATATGTAAAAGCAATTTCTGCTCCTTGATCTGCACATGACTTAGCTATTCCATAAGCAATAGATTTTTTATTTGCTACGCCTACTATAAGACCTTTTTTGCCCTTCATTATCATTATTTATTCCTTTACGATATTGTCAATTTTAAGTTGTATTGATTGTTCAACGTTATTAATTGCAAATTTTATATTATTAACCAAATATTTATCAATATTTTCAAAACTTTTGATATATACTAACTGTTCTGGCACTATCGGAGATTCTACAAATATTACTTTTTCATTATATTTTTTTAAATATTCATTTAAAAGTTGAATTAATTCAACTTTAGAATTATCAAACTTTTTTTGATCTTTGATTTTTTTATTAAGAGTCCATGAAGCTGCATATTTAATTTTGTATTCATCGTTAGATATATTACTTTGAGAATACATTTGTATTACCTGAGCTGAATTATTTGATAAAATTAAATCAAATTCTTGCAGTTTTTCTAAACCTTCTGGCATTTTTGGTATTATCTCATTTGTTTTAGCTTCAATTTTACTATGGTTATATTCATCAACCTTATCTGCAATAACATAAAAAGAAAGATATGTAGATATTCCAGTAGCTATAAAAAATGCTAATATAAAAGATATCACAAAATATATAATATGATAAAATCTTGGCTCTAACTCTGTAAATATCGGAATCAACCTATAAAATATCCATATAATATATCCCAAAAACATAACAGCAAATAAAAATCCAAATACTGGTATGAATACACAAAAATCACTGATAATAAATATAACAAAAATATAAGAAAACATTATTAGTAAGTTTTTAAAAGACAGTGTCCTATCTAATACATAAAAGAAAAAAAAGTTTGGTAAAACAATTCCAACAAATAAAATTGGATAAAATATAGCACGACTAATACTCAAAAATATATTAGGTATTAAGGACACCTCTCTAAATGCACTAAATGCTAACTTATATTCTTTGTTCAATAATAACTCAAACACAGCTTTCATATCTTGCATACCAATAAAATATTTCAAAATAAAATCAATTAAAATAGCTAAAAACGTAATTACTGTCACATACAAAAGTATTTTTTTTGATGTGAGATTAGATTCTTTGAGATTTTGAAAATAATCTTTTGAAAATAAAATTCCTCTATATAGCAAGCTTGATATACCTTTAAAAAAATCCATTTACTCTCCTACTGTAATATAAAGTATTCTAAACCTAAGAGCTGGGGGTTTTTTTTGTGTGTCTTCAGCTATATATAAAGTAGCATTTTTAAGTTCTACACCATCTTCTTTCACTCTCCATACTCCTCCAAATAATCCCTCTTCATATCCATCAAGATTAAAATCAACTCCATTTCTTTTTGCACTCACTGAAAATATTCTTATTAGTCTATCTTTTTTCTCAATAAAGTCTTGTTTTTCTTGCGCAGTAAAATCACTCCAGAATTTATCATAATTTATTTCTTTAGAATAATTAACAGCTTTTAGTATATTTTTATTTGGATACAAGTCTTGAGCTCTAAGAGTATAGTCCTCTATAAGTACAGGTTCAAACTCTTTTAATCTTTCGAAATGCTCTGGATATTTACTTGATGATACTTCATTTATATTTGTAATTGGAGCTTCTTTAATAACTTTAGGTTCTGGTATATCATCTATCTTTCCCAAATCAGCTTTGATATAAGAAAAAATAACTTTGATATTAGTAACATAATCATCATACTTTTTTATCTGAATACTTCCTATAGGAATATCACCTTCATAAACACCAAAATCTGTTTTTTCATTAACTCTTATGATGTCATACTTACTTATCAAATTATTTTCAATAAGATCTTTATTAATCATTTTTATAATTTCAAACTCAGCATTTTTCATCTCTTGATATTCACTTGCTACCATATTAAATTCTGTGTTATTAAACTTTATAGTATTTGTCCACACTCCAGCATACTCTATATTTGAATATTTTTCTTTGAGTGTTGATGTTAAATCTATAATTTTTGGTTCACCATACTTTTGCCAAAATGAATCTAGTATATTATTATCTTTTATATTTGCTACATTTTGAAGTTTAATCGCTTGTGGACTTTGAATATCTATGGGGCTTTGAATAATTGTTTTAGGTTGATTTATTTTTTTTGGACTTTTCTCTTTAAAAAATGTCATATATATAATAATTCCAGCAACCCCAAATACCAGACAAAACAGTAAAAACTTTAGTCCCTTAAATTCAAGTTTGTACATTAATTACTCCACAATTCCAAATTTTTCAAGAAACTCATCATCTACATCTATTAGGTTTCTTTTTCTTAAACTCTGTATCACTTCTTTTGTGCAATTAGTATCTTTTGGCCAAACTCTTTTTTGACCATGAATTTTACTAGTTGCATCAAGACCAAAAAGAGTGTCATTAAACCAATCACGGCTTACATCAATATTATTTACAACTCGCCATACTAACATATACTCATTCATATTTTTGTCTTTTAAATCTAAAAAAACTACAAATCTTGTATGCTGACTTAAAACTTTTTTTATCTTATCAAAAGTCTCTTTTATATCTTTAGTGTTCTCTAAAAATATAGTTGTTATAGGAGTATAAGTATCTGTTTTAAATTGTCTTATATCAAACTCTCCATCAATACTAAGTTTAGATTTAAGTTCTTCATCACTAATTGTGTCTTTAATACACTCTACTTCATCTCCTGTAGCATCAATACCAAGCTTTCCACTGATACAAGGCTCCTCACTAGCATGATCAAGAGCGTCACATATCCCCTCACTAATTAAGATATTTTTATTGCTAATTCTATTAAGAATATATGTTGACAACTCATCATAATTATCTAATTTTGGAGCGTTATTACCTACAAAAATAGCATGCTTAACAAAACTCATTTGTCCTACACCCCAAAAAGTGTGCATAAACTGTTTTGCATGACCTGGATATCTAGCATCAATTGAAGCAAGTAAAAGATTATGATATACCCCGTTTTCAGGCATCTTATAATCTATAAGTTCAGGAGCAGTAGTTTTAAGAAGTGGTAAAAATATTCTTTCAGTCGGCCATCCCATATACTTATCTTCTAAAGGTGGTTTGCCAACAACTGTAGCGTAATAAACTGGATCTTTTTTTGAAGTAATTTTTGTGACATCAAGTACTGGATACTCATCTGCTAAAGTATAGTATCCTGTATGATCTCCAAATGGACCCTCAATCTTACTTATACTAGGATCAACAAAACCCTCTATTATATAGTCAGCCTCTTCAGGCACATACAAATCATTACTAAGACACTTAACAAGCCTTGCTCCCTTTTTAGTCACAAAACCATACATAAGAAGCTCAAACATACCTTTAGGCATCGGAGCAGTTGCACTCCATGTAAGAAGAGGATCTCCCCCAAGTCCAATTGCAACAGGCATTTTTATACCTGCTTTTTTATAATCGTCAAAAAAACTTGCACTATCTTTATGTATTTGCCAATGCATACCCAAAGTATTATCTGAATGAACTTGAAGTCTATACATCCCGAGATTATTCATTTTACCATCAAGGCTTTTTGTATAAACCTGTCCCATAGTGATAAATGCACCAGCGTCCTCTTCCCAAGTCTTTAGAACTGGTATATCATATAAACTGTTTAATTCACACTCTTGCGATACTCCTTTTTTTGATAATCTTTTAGGAAAAATATCTTTCATAGAAAAAAGCTTCCCAAGCATGCCAAACTTATCCCCAAGACTAGTAGGAGGAGAGAGATGTAAAAGCTCTTCAATCTCTTTGGCAATATCGTCAGGATGTTTCTTGAAAAATAAATTTGTAACTTCAAAAGAAGAAAATAGATTAATAAGTACAGGAGTTTCAAATTTTTTGTTAAGTCTCTTTGAAACTACATTAGTAAAAAGCAAGGATTTTGAACTCTCTTTTTTTACTTCGATATAAGCTATATGAGCAATTTCTAGATCTATATCAACGGCCGAGTCTATTACCCTTAATAAGTTATTCGCTTTTAATTTTTTTATAACATCATTTGAAGTCATTTATTTACCTTTATAATACATATAAAAACTATTAATAGTTTTTATGATATAATTCACTTACAAAAGTTCCCATCTACTGATAAGACTCCAAGGGAGGCTTCTTCGGATAGGTAGAATGGGTCATTTTTTATAGTGAAATTCATCTCTATCTTTTGTCATTTCATCAATTTTAATTAAGTACTTTTCAATTCTTTTGTAATAAGACTCATCATTTCTTTCAAATTTTCTAAAAATTGCCCAACAAATATAATCTACAATTTGAAGATTTACACTTGAAGCACTAGAATGATGAAAAATGTCATATCTAATCTTTGTATGTAACTCTTTACTCTTTAGATATTCTTTTATACCTTTTTTTAAAGCTCCAATTTGTTTATTCTTATTATTTTGTACAGGTAATCTATCAGTAATAATTATGAAGTTTTTATTAATTTCTAACTTATCAAGAAGTTTTTGAATTGCAAAACTTAGGTTCTCTATATAAAATCTATCTTTTTCTTTCCTTTTAATTGGATCTACTTTTGGTTTTTCAAGTATATAAGAATACACTTTGACATTATTTTCATCAAAAGTAGAAATTATATTAAATAATTCATTTTTAACATAACTATTATCTTCACAAGCATGAAAAGCTTCTATATTTAAACGTTTATCAATAAAGGGATTTAAGTTTCTTTCTAATAATGAATATCTATAATTTGCTATGTGTTCATGTAAATTGAACGGTCTTCTTTTTATTAAAAAAGTAAACATATAATGAGTACTTCCATTTAAAGAAAAATCCATATCTCCAGCTTCATCTACAAAGATATATAAAGTATCACTAACATTTTCAATATTTACTTTTGTATCTATTCTAAATTCCAAGTCCTTAATTGATATTGTACTATCAAAAAAACCTTGAAGTAATTCGATTAATTCATTTTTAATTTTTAATTTTTTGAGCTCTAAAAAATTATTTGGATGAACAAATAGACTTATTACAACCTCTTCAAATATATCAAATCCTTGAATAATTTCTTTTTTGTAATAACCATTTTCTAGTTTTATAGCTAGATCATATTTATTCTGTTTCTTTAAAATATTTTGAATTATTTTTATATTACTTTTACTCATAGTTTATATCTTTTTTACATATTTGGGAGTGATTTTAAGACTACCAATACCTGGAACTTTACAATCTATAGTATGATCATCGTCACTAGGAAATAGTCTTATATTTTTAACTTTTGTTCCTACTTTTATAACTGAAGAACTTCCTTTTATTTTTAAGTCTTTAATAATAGTAATACTATCTCCTGCTTGAAGTAATGTACCGTTTGAGTCTTTTACAATAAATTCTTTTATTATTTCCACTTGCCATTCATGAGCACACTCTGGACATATAAGAAGATTCATATCCTCGTATGTATACTCTGAATCACACTTTGGGCAATTTGGTAAAGTTTTCATTATTTATATACTTCCTTATTAAGCCTTAAAAGAGACTTTACTCTTTTATAACTGTTCCTACACCCTCTTTAGTGAATACCTCAAGCAATAATGAATGTTCAATCTTACCATCTATAATATGAGCTTTTTTTACACCTGCTTTTACACATTCTAAACAAGCTTCTACTTTAGGAATCATACCTCCATGTATTGTGCCATCTGCTTTAAGACTAGCAATACCATTTTCATTTAGGGTTGGGATCAATTCTTTATTTTTATTTAATACGCCTTTTATATCTGTCATAAATATGACTTTTTCAGCTTTAAGTTCACTTGCTATCTTACTCGCTGCTAGGTCTGCATTTATATTAAATCCTGGATGATTCTCTTCATATGAAGACGCAATCGGAGCGATTACTGGGATGAATTGTTCACGAATTAAGTTTTGAACTACACTGATATCAACTTTATCAATTCGTCCTACAAATCCGAGTCTTTCATCTCTTTGTTTAGCTACTAAAAAGTTTGCATCTTTACCTGATATCCCAATAGCTTTTGCTCCGTGATTATTTATCATTGTTGTTATTTCTTTATTGATATTCCCACTAAGTACCATTTCTACAACTTCAAGAACCTCTTTTGAAGTAACTCTTAAACCATCAATGAATTCAGATTTAAGACCTACTTTTTCAAGTGTAGAAGATATTTTTTTACTACCACCATGAACAAGTACAGGCTTAATGCCCACCATATAAAGTAATACTATATCTTTTGTGAATTTTTGTTTTAGTTCTTGATCTTCCCATGCAGAACCGCCATATTTAATCACAAATATTTTGTCTTTAAATTCTTGAATATACGGTAATGCATCAAGAAGTGTTTTTGCTTGTCTAATTTTCTCAGTAATCATCTTTATACGCCTTTTGAAGTGAGTTCAAAAGAGCTGTCTTCAGCAGACGGCTCTCGGAGCCTTGCTCCTTTTGAAAAGCTTTGCTTTTCCATCATCTTATTAATAACTTTTAATACAACAGTTACTGTTTCCCTAATACTTTTCCTCAAAACTATACCCATTTTCTTTTATTATCTTTCTAATTTCTTCTTGGTGATCTTTGCCTTTTGTTTCTAAGCTCATTGATACATTTGCGTCACCATAAGATAGTCTTGTAGATACTCTATCATATCCTATTTGAGTGATATTTGCACCTACAGTGTTTAGTAATTCAGTCAAATACATTAAGCTTCCTGGCTTATCTATCAGTGTTATTAGTAGTTGCATTTTTCTGTATGATTTTGACAAACCTTTTTCAATGATGATAGAAAGCATATTTACATCTATATTTCCACCACTTAACACAATAGCTATATTTTCATTTTTTTTGTACTTAAACTTATCATGCATAAGAGCAGCCACGCCAACAGCACCTCCACCTTCAACTACAAGCTTTTGAGACTCAAGTAAAAATAGTACAGCACTTGCAATTTCTTCATCATCAACTTCAACTATATCATCTACATACTTTATAAGTGTTTCAAGATTAATTTTACTTGCACATCTTACTGCTATTCCATCAGCTATTGTTTTTACAGCTTTTGAATTAACGACTTTACCTAGCTTGTAAGAATCTCTTGTTGCACTTGCACCTCTTGCTGTTACACCTATTACTCTGATATTTGGGTTTATACTCTTTAGAGCTATGCTCATCCCCGAGATAAGTCCACCTCCACCAATTGGTACGATTACAGTATCAACATCTTTACAATCTTCAAGTATTTCAAGTGCCACTGTTCCTTGACCAGCTTTAACCAAATCATCTTCAAATGGATGAATGAACGTAAGCCCTTGTTCTTTTGCTAAAGTTTTAGCATATTCATAAGCTTCATCGTAGTTTGAGCCATGAAGAATAATATTTGCACCTAGTTTTTTTGTACCATTTACTTTTGATAACGGTGTTGCCTCAGGCATTACAATAGTAGAGTTAATTCCAAGTTTAAGAGATGCATAAGCTACACCTTGAGCGTGATTTCCGGCACTCGCAGCTATTACTCCGTTCTTTTTTTCTTGGAGTGAAAGTGAGCTTACTTTATTATAAGCTCCTCTTATTTTATATGCACCTGTTAGTTGAAGATTTTCTTTTTTAAGATATACATTAGCTTTGTCTGATAATAAGTCCGAATATATAAAAGGTGTTACTTTTACAATATTTTTTATATTTTCTTTTGCTAGTTTAATATCTTTTAGGGTTGTCACTTACTTACTCTATTATGAAAGTATATATCTCTATCATCATCATGTAAAATCAACATAGTGTTATTATTATGAAATGATATTTGCATCTCTTTTTCTTTATTAGTAAGATAATAGTTTATTATTTGTTGTCCATCATCAATTACAACTTTTTGAGCATAATCAAAACTTTGATGATTCCCATATAGACATAACTCCGCAGTAGAATTATCATCAAATACCAACTGCCACTCTTTTACGCTTTTGTCTTCAATGATTTTGTTATAAAAAACTTTATCTTGACTTGACCTTATAGTATTAGCTCTATCAAAGTACCAAGTACTTGCAGCGAATATCACACTACTAAACAGGGCTATTAGTACTAATATTCTTTTCATATTAAAATCCTTTTTGATGTTCTATTTTTATACATTTGTTTTGAATCATTTTGATATTGTCTTCTTCTGAAGCCTTAAAAACTTCGTTATTTATAATACCTAATTGTAACCATAATACTGGTTTATTTTTCATTTTTTTGATATCTTCATATATTGCATTAGCAGCCTCAGGCTTTCTAAATACATTAACGATATCAATATCAAAAGGCACATCTAAAATACTTCTATAAACCTTTTCGTCTAAAATATATTCACCTTTAGGATATATAGGTACTATTTTGTAACCTACAGATTTCATATATGCTGATACTTTATAACTAATCTTTTGCTCATTAGGCGATAGGCCTATCACAGCAATTGTTTTTGAGTTTTTTAATATTTTTTTTATCTTCTCATCAGATACATTATTTTGAGGTATTTCACAATTCACATCAATCCTTTTGTAGTACATCTTTTAGTATTCCTAAAGTTAAAGGTTCAGGATATATATTTGCATTAATACATTTTTCTACTCCTAAATTTCGTATAACTTCAAGTCTCTTTTTCCCATTTATAATTGGTCCTAATGTAGATATTTCAAAGTTAGATCCAATTTGAACAATTGACTTTAATATCTGCTGTTTTGTTTCATCATTTTCTATATTATCGATCAATTCATTATCAATAATTAATTTTTTACTTTTAATCTTATAAAGATAAAAAATAGTTATTTTTCCTCTACCATAATCATCAATTACTACATTTATACCTTGAGATTGTAAGAAATTTATTTTTTTTACAACATCTTCAAATAAAGCTTCATTATCAAAAACTTCTGCACTAATCTTTATATTAATTAAATTAAGCTTAATTTGATGTTTTGATAATTTTTCTAAAAAATTTTGAGCAAAGCTCTCTTTATAAAAATGATATTTAGAAATCTTTATATATATATTACACGGATGTTCTTCCATTAAAAGAGCTAACTCTTGAATCATCATAGATATAAATGCATTCTCAATATCAATAATAAGATTGGTATTAGAAGCAATATTCAAAAAGTCACGAACATTTAATTCACCTTTTAATGGATGCTTCCACTTCATTACAAGGTCAATACCTGTTATTTCATCTAAATTATTAACTTGAGGATAGTATTGAAGATAAAATTCATTAGTTTTAAGTGCAAAATTCATATCACTTATTATTTCTCTATTTTGTATTAGCTCTAGATTTTTACTACTATTATATAAATAATACTTATCTCCACCATCTTTAAAAGCAAGATTAGCCGCTAATTTTGCATTATTAATCATTGTGTCAACTGTACTAGCATCATCTGGATATATACATATACCCATACTATAACTAGCAGTTATACTATTAGATTTTAATGAAAATTTATCTGATACTCTAGATGCTATTCTTTCACTAAAGTTCATTAAATCTGATTGATTTATATATTCATCTAGAACAATTGCGAACTTTTCATTATCTACTTTATATATACCATCAATACTCCTAATAGACTGAGATAATTTTCTGGACAATATTGGTAATATTTCATTAACGCCATCAAGTCCATACTCTTTTTCAAGATCTTTTATGTTATCTATACTAATAATAAAAAGAATGAATTTTTTCTTTTTTCTTCTATTTATTTTGATAATGCTATCTAAATCTTCAAGTAATCTTTCTTGATTAAAAAGCTTTGTATCTGTATCAATGAAAAGCTTTGTATTTAATTCATTAATATCATTTCTAAGACTTATTCTGTCATCAAAAGTAACTAAAAATTCTTTTGAATTTTCTTTTCGGCTTATCTCTTTTACGTCAACAAAAAATTCATTCTCTTCACCATCATAGTTTTCTAATAAAACCTTAAAGTTATTTTTATGATTATTCTTATCAATATATTTAAACCAAATTTTATTATTTATATAATGACCTATATGATATTTGTCACTTGTTATAAATGTATCACTAATTGTTCCATATTTCTTACTAAATTCTTTTACACTTTTAACACCAAAATACTCTAAAAAACTTTTATTTGCTGATATCGTAGTTATATCACTAATAATAATTTGTAAGTTTTTATTACTATTTAAAAATGAAAAAAACATATTTTTATACTGTTCATAGCTCTTAGCTCTACTTAAAAAATCTTTTATTAAAAATGATAAAATAAAATTAAGTAAAAAAATAAAAGATATAAGAAGTAAAAAAGGTCCTAAATAGTTAATTACAAAAAAAGATTTTTCACGAAATTTATCACTATTAAGCAAAACATAAAGATCAATACCATCAAATTTTTTTATCTTAACAACTTTGAATTTAGAATTAGCATGAATAAAATTCTCTCTAAATGCATCTTCAAGATTAATAGTGTTTTTCAAATATCCATAAAGTATTTTTTTATTATTTTGCATAAATCCAACTGAAAGCTGTTCTTTGTTTCCACTGTCAAGTTCATAAACATCTTGAGAAACTTTTATATAAAGATCTTTAAAATTCACTCGGTATTCAATATGCCCAGCATAATACTCGGAGTTTTTTTCTAAAGGCATATATATATGTAACCTAATCTCATTATCTTTAAAAATAAACTTATACTCTTTTTGAACTTGTTTTATATCAAAAATTGGTTTTAATAATTGTTTATCTTGGTAAAGTATTTGAGAAAATTTAGAATTAACTTTAATAACATCTATATCAAAATCATCGCCTAAAGCTTCAAATACAATACTTTCATCAATACTAATATTTTTGTCAATACTCTTTTTTATACTTTTAGTTATAAACTCTGTTTTAGCTAGATAGTCTCTTGTATATTTCCCAATCAAAAAATCAATATATTTAGCATCAGACTTTGAAGATATTTCAAAATCATTTAAAAATTTGTCTTGTGAGTTTACTGCATAAAATAAAATAACAAAGCTAAGAAGTAAGAATACAACTAATAAGACATAATTTTTCTTTTTGACTATTTTTTTAGTATTAAAAGTTTTCATTTACTTATTCCTTTTTTATTTACATAAATAAACTATATTGATACTTACCTCAACTTGCTTGTAATTTTTTCTAAACTTAGGTTATCAACTTCAATCGTTTCATCAGCTATTTCTTGATATTCAAGTACTCTTGAGTTATATAATTTTTTAGCATTGTCTAAATCTTTAAGTAATGGTCTTTTATCAACCTCTTTTGTAAAATCAGATTCATACTTTAATCTCTTAATAATATTTTCAAACTCACTTTTAAGATATATTACTTTACCAATTTCTTTCATATTGTAAGACTTATAAAAGCCTCCACCTGTAGCAATGACACTATTGTTCATATTAAGGCTAAGCCAAGAAGCTACTCTATATTCTAATTTTCTAAAATACTCTTCTGAATGACTGGCAAAAATATTAGCTATTGTATCTCCATAAAAACTTTCAATCAAATCATCAGTATCAAGGAAAAATTTATCTTGATTATTTTTGCAAAGCATCCTACCAATTGTACTTTTACCAACTCCCATAAAACCAATTAGTAGAATATTATTTTTCATCTATTTATTAAATCATCTCTTTCTGGTGATGTTGAAATCTTAGCTATTTTCATTCCTACTATTTCACTTAATTTTTCAAGATATTTTTTTGCGTTTACTGGTAGTTTGTCAAAATCTCTTATTCCCTCAGTACTATCCCAACCATCAAATTCTTCATATACTGGAGTGATATTGTCTAAATCCATAGGAAAGTCTTTTATGATTTTACCATTTTGTTCATACGCAACACAAACTTTAACCTTTTTTAATCCATCTAATACATCAAGCTTCATAACAGCAAGTTCATCACAACCGTTAAGCCTACACGCGTACTTAATAGCTACAGCATCAAACCATCCACATCTTCTTGCTCGTCCTGTTACTGTACCAAATTCATGTCCAACCTTAGCCATATGCACTGCATCTTCACCAAAGTCTTCCGATGGAAATACTCCATTTCCTACTCTTGTACAATATGCTTTAGCTATACCAATAACATTACCTATATCTTTATGACTAAGTCCAAGACCACTCATCGCCCCACTTATACTAGTATTTGAGCTTGTTACATAAGGGTATGTTCCATGATCAATATCAAGAAGAGTTGCTTGAGCTCCTTCAAGAAGTACTTTTTTACCGTTTTTTAGACTATCCCAAACAAAAGTATTTGTATCTTTTATATAATCTTTAAGTTCATCATAATAAAACTCTAACTCTTTTTTTAGTTCTTCCTTATTAGGCAAAGTTATTCCCATAGCTTTATATATTACCTTAGAAGATTCAAACTCTTCTTGTAAATCATTTACTAGCTTTTCAATATTTCTTAGCTCCCCTATTCTATGACCTGTTCTACTTGTCTTATTACTATATGCTGGTCCTATTCCATTTCCAGTAGTTCCAATAGCTTTTTTGCCTCTTAGTTTTTCACGAGCTACATCAATCTCTTCATAGTGCTTAAATATAATATGAGCTTTTTCACTAACATATAATCTATTTTTTAGCTTATCATCGAATTGTTTCAACTCTTCTATAAGTTGATAAGGAGCAACAACAACACCACCACCTATAACATTCATAGATTTTTTATTCATAGCACCTGAGGGGATTAGTCTAAGAGCTGTTTTCTTACCATTAATTACTATAGTATGCCCTGCATTATGACCACCTTGAAATCTTGCAACTACATCCATCTCTTGAGCAAGTATATCAACAACTTTACCCTTTCCTTCATCTCCCCATTGTAATCCAACAATCACATCAGCTTTGCTCATATTTTATTTTCCTTCAAATTTTGGCGTTATTTTATTGTCATTATTTTTACGATAATCTTTCTATCACATCATCAACATATATTGCAAAACCATTTGCATCTATCTCATTACTCTTATAGTGACCACCCTTACAGTAAGTCTCATTTCCTTCTAAAAATCTAAAAAACATTCCATCATAGTATTTTAATTTTGAAAAATACAATGGAGCTAATATAATATTTTCATGATTAACATCTTTTACAATATTAATTAGCTTCTCAACCTCATCTTTTAAAAACTCAGGAATAATATCTTTTATATTTACCAAGTCTTCAAAGTTCTGTACAAACATTAACTCTTTAAACCACTGCTCACTTGAAACATCACTTAAAAATCCATTTTTAAATAAATCTATATCAATACCTAGATTCTGGCTTATTAATTTAGGGATTGCTATATTTGATATTTGAAGATTTGTTTTTATTTTCAACTTATCAAATATCTTTGAAGCTATATTAATCATAGGAGATGTTTGACTATTTTCAAGCCACTCAGCACCTATTTGATAAATCTCTTCTACAGGATACCTAAAAACAGGCTGAATATAAAACCACTTATGATCTTTTTTAATATCTAATCTTTTAGTAACAATCTTTGCTACATCAAAAGTAGAATCTGATCTTAAAATAATATTTCTGTTTTTCTCATCACTTACTCTTATTACTTCATTCTCATCTAAAGCTTTACTTTGATGATACACAAAAAATGGAGTTAATATCTCTTTAAAGCCATTCTCAACAAGTATTTTTGATGATATATATTCAATATCTCTTTTTAGCTGTGCACTTTTACCAAAATAAAGCCTAGTATTTTGAGGTATTTCGTGATCTTGTATTTTATTCATTAATAACCTCAAGCAAAATATATTTCATTAAAAACTTTATTAGCCTCACCATTAAAGGGTCGTATATTCATATCATCAAGAGTAAGCTCAATTGCATTAACTACCCAAACAGCTTCATGAATATTAACATCACCCATATGGTTAATCCTAAAAATCTCACCTTTTAAGTGATCTTGTCCACCAGCAAGAGCAACTTCATATTTAACTTTTAGCTGTGATATTATATCTGAGGCTCGTGGACTTTTTACGGAGGTCATACATACAGCTGACTTTTTAGGATACAACTCAAAACCTATTGTTTTGATTGCACTTTTTGTAGCGTATGATATCTTTTTTGTCTTTTCATAAATATTTTCAAATCCAATTTCTTTAAATTCTTTTAATACTGCTCTAAGACCAATTATAATAGAAATTGCTGGTGTCCATGCTGTTGTATTTTGTTTTTGTTTTTTAAGTTCAGTTGCAAGGTTAAAATAAAATCCAGTTGCAAGTGTATCTAGATTCTTTAGTGCGTAGTTACTAAGTCCAAGTAAAGCAACTCCAGGTGGAAGTGCTAATGCTTTTTGTGAACCACTAATAAGAACATCTATATTTGTTACATCAATTTTCTCAACGCCAATAGCAGTTATTGCGTCAGCAACGACATATATATCAGAATTTATATTTTTAATGGTAGATGCTAGTTTTTCTACCGGGTGTCGTACCCCACCTGAGCTTTCACAAACTTGCACAAATACACTATCATAGTCATTCTTGACAATCATACTCTTAACATCATCGATGTCGACTGGAGTATTCCAGTCATATTTAAGTTCGTCATACTCTATATTAAAACTTTTTGCAATCTTAGAAAATCTCTCACCAAATTTTCCAGAATTAATTATCAAAGCTTTTTTCTTAGCAAAAGTAGTAACACTTGCTTCAAGTGCTCCTGTACCACTACATGAGAGGATAAGAACCTCAGGCATATCAAAAAGCTCTTTTAACAAATCCCGTGTCTCATTGAAGATTAAACTAAATTCGGGAGTTCTATGATGAATAGATGGTTTTGCCATTTCATTTCTAATGGCTTCTTTTGTTGGTGTTGGACCGGGAGTAAATAACAACATATATAATTTCCTAATACTGAATAATTATTTTATAGATTATACACTACTGGACTAAAAATCAGCGAAAAATGCAAGCCTAGTTTGCTAAAATCATAAGATGAACTTTTTAAAATATCTAAACGAACAACAACTTGAAGCTACAAAACATATAGATGGTCCTATGCTTATCTTAGCAGGTGCTGGTACAGGAAAAACAAAAACTATAACATCAAGACTAGCTTATTTAATTTCGCTTGGTATTGATCCGGCTTCTATTTTGACACTTACATTTACAAATAAGGCTGCAAGTGAAATGTCACTAAGAGCAATGAAGCTTGTCCGTGAAGAGCTTGAATTTCCGATATCTTATCCCCCTATTCTCTCGACCTTTCACAAGTTTGGATTACTGTTTTTAAAATTTCATATAGATGAGTTAAACAGAAAAAACAACTTTGTAATAATAGATACTGATGATAAAAAAAGAATAATAAAAAACTTAAATAATTCTAACTTACAAAATAGATATATCTCTAATGAGATATCTAGACTGAAAAACTCTTTAGTAACGGCCGAAAATAGTATAGAAATTGATAATAAAGATTTTGAAACTATCACAAAAGTTTATAAAAAATATGAAGAATATTTAATAGAAAACAATTTAGTTGATTTTGATGACTTACTAATACTACCATACAAAATACTTGATGCTAATGATGAACTTTGTAAAACTATTAGTACTAAGTATCAATATATCATGGTAGACGAGTACCAAGATACAAATGACTTACAATATCAACTACTAAAAAAACTTTGTAGGACACATAATAACCTCTGTGTTGTAGGTGATGATGATCAAAGTATCTATGGGTGGAGAGGTGCAAATATAAATAATATTTTGGATTTTTCTAAAGATTTTAAAAATACAAAAATAATCAAGCTTGAAACTAACTATAGATCAACTAATCAAATACTCCAAGCTGCAAACAACCTAATAAGTAATAACAAATCAAGAATGGATAAAAAACTAACAAGTAATAAAGGAAGTGGTCCTAGGATAGAAATACTTGAAACTCTTGATGAAAAACAAGAAGCAAGAATAATAGCTTCAAGAATCTCCGAACTTCTTAAGAAAAAAACTAATTCTAAAGAGATAGCTATACTATTTAGAATAAATGCATTAAGCCGTTCTGTAGAAGAAGCCCTTAATAGAGAAAGAATTAGCTATAAAATGATAGGTGGAATGAGATTTTACGAAAGAATGGAAGTAAAAGACATCATAAGCTACCTACGAGTAATCACAAATAATCAAGATGACTACTCTTTAAAAAGAATAATAAACAGACCCAAGCGTGGTATAGGTAAAGCTAGCATTGAAAAAATGTCACTAAAAGCTTATGAGAATAAAAAAACTCTATATGACTATATAAAAGACAATCAAAATGAATTATCTTCATTAATCCCAAAAAAAGCATTTAACAATATAGTAGAATTCATCACTAACTTAGAAATGATAAAATCTAATATATCAAATGTATCTTACGACCTCTCAGAACTATGCGATGACATAGAAGACACTTATGAAATAAGGAAATACTACGCTCTAGGAAGTGACGCTACTGAAAAACTACCTAATATTGATGAATTTTATGCTCTGTATAAAGATAAGTTCAAAAGTAACCCCGAGCTAAGTATTGATGAGTTTTTAAATGAAATAACACTACTTAACGATCAAGACCAAATAGAACTTCAAAGTATCTCTGTTATGAGTATACATGCTTCAAAGGGATTAGAGTTCACACATCTTTTTGTTATAGGCTATGAAGAAGGATTTTTCCCACTTTTAGGTGAGGGGTCAGACCTTGAAGAAGAAAGAAGATTAGGCTATGTCGCTATTACAAGATCAAAAGAATATCTTACATTAAGCACTTCAAAAAGTAGATTTTACAAAGGCAGAAGAAGTGATCTAATAAAGAGTAGATTTCTACAAGAAAGCGAACTTGTAAAGACTACAAGTATAAACTTTGAACAACCAAACCAATTCAAAAAAGGCGACCTTGTAAAGCATAAAGTTTTTGGGATTGGAAGAGTTACCGAAGTAAATAAAATGAAAAAAGAGTACAAACTAAAAATAAATTTTGGTGGTAATATAAAAGATATCATGTCTTCATTTCTTTATAAGGTGTAAGTTTTTTTAAACTAAATATAAATACTAATTTAAAAAATATTCTTTGTATAAAATTTTATATTATAAGGTTTTTATTCTCACATCTGCAAGAGCTAAGAAGAATATATAAAATCAATCTATAAAAATGAGGATTTTTATAATGACAAAATAAAGATACTTACTAATTATAATCAAATAATTTAGTAATTTTCTTGGTCTTTGTATCATAAAAAAAATCAAAAAAACCAGATAAACTTTTGACTTTATATTTAACCTTAACTCTTAATAACATATTATTAATATCAGACTTACTAAAAAAACTTTTGATATCTAAACTTTGAGATATATTTAAATCAGGTTCGATACTGTCTACATAATCTATCCCCTCAGTTAAAAAAAGTGATTGGCGTACACTCATAAGTGGAAAAGATTTATTAATATCTCCAAAATAAAATATCTCATTAAATTTTACTTCTTTTATCTGCTTATCTTGGGTTACTTCATAATATCTATCTATTATTTTTCTAAAATGTTCTTCATTAAATACTTGTGAATTTGCAAAATTCATACTACGATAAGCAATTTCGCTAAAAATATTTCTTGACTCAAGGTCTTTGTCAATGGTATCAAGAATAATATCAAACAAGAGTTGTGAATCGCCTATTTCCAGACTATCAAATAAATGCAAGACAATTTTTTCTTTATCTGAAAAGTGATTATCATCTCTTATAATATCATTTATATTTATTTTGTTTGAAACTATCTCAAATTTTATATTAAATAATATATCACCATAAGGAATAATATAACCTTGAGTAAGCCTCAAAATTCCCTTACTATTTTCAATTTTTGGCAAAATTATTTTGATGAATTTTTCAACATCTTTTAGAACTTGAAATGTTTGCATCATGTTTCCAGGGTTATTTTTGCTATTTAATGCATTATTTGAAGTAGTTATATTTTTAAGTATTATTAATGAAACTAAAGTAATTACTGAGAGTGTAATAAAAAGGGCTATGGCCTTACGCATAAAGAACTCCTAAAGAAGATACAATTATAACAACCATCCCTAAGTATTCGTAAAAACCTAATCTATCATTAAAAAAGACATATCCCATTATTACTGTAAAAATCATTTCAACTGAACCTATCGTTTTTACTAATGCTGGATTAATAAGACAAAATGCACTAAACCAACATATCGAGGCAAGTCCTCCAAAGAAACCTAAAAAAATACTTTTGTATCTTTTTTTATAAAGTACTTTTATATCTTTTTTATTTTTTAGTAATAAGAAAACAAGAAGTATCAAGCTTTGAAATGTCAAAACCAAAAACAGACATATTCCAACGTTTAAGAATAGATCTCCACCATCTATACCAGAAACCGCTTTTGCTACACAAATAGTTGATATAGCAAAACATAATCCTGAAAATAAACCTATCATAGTAGGTAATAAATTGATTTTTTGTTGAGTTTTTAGTTTTGGTATAGTAAGTATTATTATCCCAAGAACAGAGAATATCACCATAACCCATCCAAAAACACTCAAATACTCGCTAAAAAAGAAACTTCCAATGA
>CACVAW010000003.1 GCA_902727925.1 uncultured Campylobacterales bacterium
CACTCTTTTCAACAAAATTTAGTTGCATGATCTTTACTGAGAAATTGCATTTGCAAATCGAATTGGCGTCTTATATTAGACTCACAAATTTTCCTTGTGACATTTAGTCACAAGAGAATTTGCTCCACTCGTAGTATTTTCTCTTGCCCCGGCAAGTCATTGTCTTTGATATTGTACGGCTGTGACTTTAGTACTAGATACCTCTTGAAGTAACATAACTTGTTAATTTACGTTAGACTCGTAGCATTTCCTCCTGCTCCCAGCAGGAGAGATGCTACTCCTCCTCTATCTTTATAGCTCCAAAATTATCTATCATATAATCATCATAAAAATCAGCTTTTTCTACTAACCTTTTAAGTGCTACTCCACCTACTTCTTTTGTAAGGGAGCTATTTATTATTATATATGAAAGGAGTACTTTATTGTCATGTATAGAAAAGGTTAAGTAGTCTAGTTTTGCGTTTTCTTTGAGCATATATGTATATATTTCTTTTAGGTTATCTTTGGGTAGTCTACAAAGATATGTATCACTTTCGATTACACCATTATCATAATATGCAATATTTATTTTTGCACTTCCCTCTTCTATTTCCCATCTCTTATATCCCATGCGTGATATTTTTATATCTTTTCCAATCTCTGTAATGATATCTTCGATGAGTTCCACTGTAGGTTCAGATGGAGTATATCCCTCTTCTCTTTTTTTGGCTACTTTTATTTTTTTACCACAATTTGGGCAGTATGATTTTTCTATTGTTTCTTCTAAGTTAAACGCTAAGCAAGATGGGCATCTTATTATGTTTTCTTTTTTGACTTTGAGATATCCATCAAGCGCATCTTTTACATAAGATACAGGCAAAGCAAACCCTAAGTTATTACTATCTCTTATAATAAATGTATTTACACCTACGACTTGACCGTCTTTATTAAAAGATGGTCCTCCACTGTTACCTGGATTAATAGCAGCGTCTATTTGAATATATTCAATATTTTCTTCCATTCTTTTTGCCCGTGATACTATACCCTCAGTTGCGGAGTATTTAAGACCATACGGATGACCAAGAGCTATTACTTTATCACCATTGTCAACTTCTTTTTGGGCTAATTTTAGAGGTAGTTTGTTACTTAGTTTTACTGTAGTTTTGACAAAAGCTAAGTCATGTCTTGGATCATCATATACTACTTTTGAGATGACTTTTTTCTTCTTAGATGTGTTTATTACCACTTCTTTATTACCATCAACTACATGTGAGTTTGTAACAATAAGGTCGTATTCTTCAAGAAAAAAACCAGTTCCAGTACCTGTAGGTGTGATGATTTGGATTATGCTATCACTATAAGTTTCTAATAGTTCGTGTGTTGTCATACTTAAGGGCCTTACAAATCTATAAGTGATTTAACAAAAGAGCTACAAAACTCATATTGTGAACCAAACTCTAAAGAGTTTTTAAATGCTGAATGTTTAAACTCTTCATCATCACTCTCTTTTATTTTTTTGTACTCTTTTGATATTTTATCAATCTCTTTTTTTATCGAACTAGACTTTAGTTTATCATCTTTTACAAATATTTTTTTAGAACCTAAGTCTTTAAACATTTGATGATGTCTAACTTGTACATATAAGTGCATAAGTTTAAGCATATAGATAGGCATTTCAAATTTATATAAACAAAAAAATATTTTATAGTCATATATTTTAATAGCTAAGTCTTTATGTGAATTTTCTTCATACCACTTTGTTGCCGTTATATCTTTTTCTAGAAATTCTTGGATAGTTGATTTTTCTTCTTTTGATATATTTAAGAAAGTAATTTTTTTAGCAAATAGAGATTCACTTAAAAACTCATTATCTTTTTCTTTTAATTCATTGAATTTCTTGCTGAAAACACTGTTATGCTCTTCCATACTTTTTTGTTCTCTGTCATTATAGTATTCATCAAGTATTTGATATATTTCATCTTCCATTTTACCCTGAGGAGCAATGATATAATCTATTCTAAAAAGTAGTTCAAGCCAAGAGTATCCTATAAGAGAGCTATAATCATGATGATTTAATGACTCTACTAGCTTTGTATTCTCATCTATCCAGCTTTTGAGATATTTGATTTTAGTATCTTTAATTTCTTTTGATAATTGTTTGATATGATCAGTTGAACTTCTTTTAATTTTGAAGTCATTCATAAGTAAGTCATCTTCTTTATCTGCATTTGTAGCTAACTCTTTTATACCATGCCAAATCTTATTTGCTGTCATTTTAGAGTTATCAAGTCTTAGTTTCATTCCAAGATGATTATTTTCGTTTAGATAAAATTTTGAGTATACATATTTGACATTTTTTTCTAACACTTTACGAAGAAGAGCTGAGTTTATACTGTCAAGTTTTGCCATATCAACATCAGCTATAAGTTTATCTTTGTCCGCAGTACCTATTATAAGAACAGAACCTTGAGAGATTTTAAAGTCTATTTTATTTTCACTTTGATTAAGAGTTATATTTTTGTAACTACCATCTTTTTCATACCATTTTACATATTCAAAAATATTTTCATAGCCTTTTAAATACTCAGCTTTTTCAAATAATTTTACAGATTCATCCCAGGCATCTTTTTGGGACGAAGTTTTTACATTGTGTGTTTGTTGTCCAAAAGCTAAATTTATATCATTTGGTATATCAGACTTTTGAGACTTCATAAAAAAGGATTTTAAAAGCTGAGTTATTTTTGTCATATATATATTTAAGTCCTTATAAGTTTAAATATAAGAGGGGAAATCCCTCTTAATCTTTAAGCTCTCTCCATAGAAGTTTTTTCCAAAGATATGCAAGTATCATAATAAATACTAAGAAAGCTACAATTTTAAGTATAACTCTTTCTCGTTCTTCTTTTTTGCTATCACCAATACTTTCAAGATAATTAATTACTTGTTCTGTAGAGTTTTTATCAAGTCCTACTCTAGGCATTGCTGTACCTTCAAGTGCCATTTGTGGGTTATAGATAAAGTTTCTAAGGTATTGTTTACTTTTTGCTCTTATTATCATTGACAAGTCAGGTGGTATACTACCCATATATTTAGCAAGATACTGATCATTTTTACTTCCAAGTATTCCATCATATCTTACATCATGACATCTAGCACATGCATTAATAAACACTTCTTTATCACTTAAAGTAACATCTTTTGATATATCTTTTAAATATCCTACCATATCAGCTATTTCTTCTGATATATCTCCACCAGCACCAAAGAATGGTGGCATAGGATGAGGATTCATATTATCAAATTTATGTTCTAAATTCATCGCAATAATAGGATTCTTTATCAGTGCCGCCAAGAATTTTTTGTCATATATTTTTCCTGATGTACTAAGATCAGGTGGAACTACACCAAAGCTCATTTTTGCTGTAGCATCATCCATAGGTGCTAATATCCCCTCAGTACTTATACCATGGCATCCTGTACAACTCATCTGAACGAGTTTTTTACCATTTGAGATATTTGCTTCAAGACTAGCTATATATTCGGCTTCATTCCAAAAGAATTCTACATCATCCATTTGTTGTTGAGATTCATTTTCTGCGTCTGTTATTTTCTGATCTATTTTTTTAGATAAAAAATTTTCTTGATCTATCATATTTTTATAATTATTCATAAAAAATGTTTTTACATTTTTTAATTCTTCAACTTCCATTTCTTTAGCTTTTACTATTTCTTTATCTATACTAGCTATCTCTTTTTCTTGATCTTTATATTTAGGGTCTTGTTTTTGATTTTCAAGCTTTTGAATCCAAAAATCTCTAAACTCTTCGCTATCAAATTCTTCTAGCTCTTGTAATCTTTTTTTAGATTTCATTATCTCTTTTGCATTTATCTCTTTAATCTCTTCAAAATCATCTATTTGTTTATGGTTTTGCTCTAATAATACTTTATTATCACCCTTAGCATCATAAGCAAAGTCAGCATCATCTATATGTTTATGCATTTGAGAATGCGCAAAAGGTTCAACCCCAAGATAAAGAATAGTAACAAAAAATAGTATAACCGCAAGTATTTTAATATCTACATTTTTCATTATTTAGCCTCTCTTTTATCTTTGTTTCTCTCTTTTATGGTAATTATAGGAAGTGCTATAAATAGTCCTATAAACGTCATTGAAGCTATAAATCCTATGACATTGTTTATTCCCTCAGGTGGTAACTTACCCCATATAGTAAGAATTATCATATCAATTAAAAGCAACCAAAACCATACCACAAAAGCCCCACGCTTATGTGCAGGAGCAACAACTTTACTTCTATCTAAAAAAGGTAGTAAGAAGAATATGAAGTTAGCAAACCCAAATGCAAGTAATCCTATTGTCATAGCTGGAATCTTAGGTAAAAAATCTAATCCTATCCACCAACCTTGAGGTATATCAAAGAAGAAACCACGAAGAATTTCATAACTCCACAAGAAATACCATTCAGGGTATATATGTGCTGGAGTTTTTAAATTGTTCGCTGGTTCGAAGTTAATCGGATCCATTGCGAAGTTATATGAGAATCCAACAAGCAAGAAGAAAAATATAAGATATATACAAAGTACAAAGATATCTTTTGATAAGAAATCAGGGAAGAATCTAATTACTTTTGACTCTTTTTTGTTTCCATCTAAGAATTTTTTTGATTCTTCATCAAAGTCTATCTCTTCACCCTCTTGATTATTCACATGAGGAATTCTAAGACTATAGAAGTGTAACGCGATTATTCCCATAATAGATATTGGAAGTAATACAACATGAAGCATAAAAAATCTTGTAAGAGTAGCATCTGCAACAAAGAAGTTACCTCTAAGCCATACAAGCAAGTCTTCACCAACAAGTGGAACATTTTCAAAAAGCCCAGTAATAACAGTAGCTGCCCAATAACTCATCTGTCCCCAAGGAAGCATGTAACCACTAAAAGCTTCAGCTGAGAATGTAACAAACAAGAGCATACCAGTGATCCAAATAATCTCTCTAGTCTTCTTGTATGAGCCATAATATATAGCCGTAAACATATGTATATAAATAACTAAGAATATAAGTGACGCACCAACTGCGTGCATATGTCTCCAAAGCCATCCTAGTCCAACATCTTGCATAATAGTCTTATTAACACTATCAAAGGCCAAAGCCACATCAGGTTTGTAATATGCCAAAAGCATAAGCCCTGATACAAAAAGTAGCATAAATGTAACCATAAGAACTATACCCATAGCCCAAAGGAAGTTTATATTTTTAGGTATCCAATACTCAGTCATCAAAACTTTTGCAAGTTTTCTAACAGCGAGTCTTTCATCTAACCAATCAACAATGCCATTTGTTTCTTTTATTTCTGCCATAATTAATCCTATGAGTTTACGAGTTTAGTATATTCAGGACCAACTTCGCCTAATACTATATTTGAATTTTGAATTTTGAATGCTGGGATAACAAGAGGTTTTGGTGGTGGACCAAAAGTATTAATACCACTACTATCGAACTGACCACCATGACAAGCACATACAAACTTTTCTTGCTTCCAAGCTGGGATACACCCTAAGTGAGTACAACTTCCAATCATTATAGAATAAAAATAATCACCAATTTTAACATCTCTTTTTTCATTTACAAAATTCATATTATCTTTTTTGATTATAAATATTGGTTTACCTCTGAACTGAATTGTAGTAGGTTTATTTAATGTAAGAGCACTTAAATCAACACTTACAACTCCTGCTTCAAGTACACTAGGAAGTGGGTCAAAGCTTTTTTTTACACCTAATCCAAGACCACCTAAAGTACCAGCCAATGCACTAATACCTAAACTCCAACCGAGTACTTTTCGTTTTGTTTCATCTATAGCCATGATGTTTATCACCTTAAACTTTAAAAAATTAATCCGATATTCTATCAAGTTAGAATAAATGGGACTTGTTAGATAATATTAAATATTATTCATTTCTAAGAACTTTTAATACATCTGTTTTTGAAGCTTTATGTGCAGGATAAAGAGATGAAAGAATCACAACAACTATAGAACACACTATAATATAGCCCAAATCTAAAGCTGAGAGCTCTATAGGAAGAGTTGCTGTTGGATACACGTCTGCTGGTAAAGATATAATATCAAAATTACTAAGAATATATAAACAAATCCCTGAAAGTATAAGACCTATAAAGATACCACTTCCACCAATTACTATACCAACATAGAAAAATATTTTTTTTATCTCTTTTGTTGTTGCACCTAAACTTACAAGTAAAGATATCTCTTTTCGTCTACTCATAACCATCATAAGAAGTGTACTTATAATATTAAGTGAAGCGACCAATACTATCATCATAAGAATAATAAACATGGCTTTTTTCTCAGTTTGAAGGGCGGCAAAAAAACTTGCATTATATTCCCACCAAGCTATAACTTGGACATCATTCCCAAAAGCTTTGATTAGTTCAGTTTTATCTTTTTGTATATCATCAGAATACAAGTGCACTCCACTATAAGTATTCTGCTTATATCCAAGTACTTTTCTAAGATCTTGTATATTAACATATACATAACCCAAATCATACGCTTCAATTCCAGAACTAAACGAATTTGCAATTGTAAAATTCTTCATCTTTGGCATCATCGAAAAACCAGCTGTTTGCATATTTGTAAACATTAACAAGACTTTATCTCTATTCTCAACAAAAAACAATTTTTTAAAGCCATTTCCAATTATAGTTTCAAACCTACCTACTTTTGAGATATTCATATCATCTAAAGACTCTTTAACGATACTATTAACTTGTCTTTCACTATCAAAATCTACCCCATATACAAGAGCCCCTTGCATTTGAGATCCACTTTTAACAATTGCTTGAATATTAATATATGGACTTATCTTTAAGTCGGGAAACTTACTTTTAAGTACTTGTAAGTCTTCATCGTTTATTAATCTATCATATCCTTTTAAAGTAAGAGGATAGTTCATAGCAAAAAGCTTCTTTTCAAACTCTTTACTAAGACCATTCATAACAGCCATAGTCACAACAAGAACGAGTATTCCAATACATACACCCAAAAATGCAAGTATTGCACTAACACTAATAAAAGGCTGACTTTTATCAAATTTTAAATATTTTTTAACTAAAAAAATTACTATATTCACTAATTGCTCGCTTTACTAAGAAAAATTTAGTAATATATTAACCGATTTTTTATTAATACAAGGATTTATAGAAGTGAAAAAAATATTTACAATAATTTTGTTATCCGCAACTTTATTCTCATCAAATACCCCAAAATATGAATTTGGATTTGGATTTGGAATTAATTCACTAATTGAACATTTCAATTTTGATACACCCTCTTTCCAATTTACCATCAAAAGAAAAACTGAATCCAGATTTAGTCCTAGGTTTGATATTGACTACTTACTTGTTGATATTGATGGATATGAAGCTTCAAGCTTAATGAGACTTTCGGCAAACTTACTTTATGATTTTGACTTTAATGGCACAGAACTATCTCTTCTTGGTGGTCTTGGTTATGAAATACTCGACGAGGAGACTGATGGATTTGAAAATCAACTAGTACTCGCAGCTGGTATTCTTATAGAACAACCAATTACTAACAGATTTAGTTTAAGAGGTGAATACAAAGCTATTCAAGTACTTTCATCAGACTTTGATGAGAATATGGAACATCAATTTATATTTGGCTTTAAACTAACCAATAATAACATTAAACGAAAAGTACGAAAAGTGCAAAAAGTGCAAAAGGTACAACCAATAATAAAAAGAGCAACAACTTTAGAACAAAGAAAAATTGACTACATAAGATTTGTAAAAAATAATTGTCTAATTGAAAACTTCCCAGAAAAATATATTCCAGAATTCAATAAAAATAAAAATTGTCTTCTAATAACAAAACTAAACCCATACGCTGAGTCTTATATAAAAAATATTAAAGAACTAAGTAACTTTTTAAATAAATATCAAACTCTTGAAGTCTATTTAGAAGACCATACAAGCTATGCTAATATTAGATCTAAAAGACTACCTCTTCAAAATAATAAATTTGAAAAAGTAAAAACTGACCTAATTAAATTTGGTATTAATAAAAATCAAATCAAGTTAAACGATTATGGAACATATCATCTAAATAAAGAAGAAAAAACAAATTATGATGAAGTAACAGTAATAATAAGACCATCTGAGTCACACTTAAAAGGACAAACTAAATGAAAACAACAAATCTTTTACTAATACTAATAACGACACTACTTTTAGCTGGTTGTGGTGATGATAGAGTAGACCTAGATATAGACAATGATGGTTTATCAAATGTACAAGAAATAATACTTGGACTAGATCCTGAGAATCCTGATACAGATAATGACGGCGTACCTGATGATATAGAAATAGGAAATCCAGATAATCCAACAGATACCGATAGTGATGGTACTATAGACGCACTTGATGAAGATGATGACAATGATGGTATATCAACAAAAGATGAACTTCCAATAGAAAATGATACTGATGGAGATGGGATTGTCGATTATTTAGATTTTGCACTACAAGTACAAATTACAAGTATCCCACCAAGTATATATAATACTAATACCTTTAATATTTCAGGTACTGGTTCGCCTGAACAAAACATTACTTTAGTAATTGATTCTGTAACTTATACTACGACAACTGATACCAATGGATCATGGAATATCAACTTAACTACACCTCTAAGCGATGGTAATCACACAGTAACAGCTACTATAACTGATATTACAGGTCCAACGAATACCGAAACTGTAACTACTACTGTCTTAATTGATACAACTCCTCCTGTAGCTCCTGCTACTCCTGATCTACTTGACGCTAGTGATACTGGAACTTCAAATACTGATAACATTACTAATGATAATACTGGAGATTTTAACCTCTCTTGCTCTCCTAATGGTGATACTATTACTCTTTATCTTAACGGCTCTGCTGACTCTAACTCTACTTGTACTGCTGGTGTAGCTACTTTTACTAATATCCCTCTTGTTGAAGGTGATAATAATATTACTGCTACCCAAACTGATATAGCTGGTAATGAATCTCCTCAGTCTCCTGTTCTTGTTGTTTCTTTAGATACTACTGACCCTATCGCTCCAACAACTACTACTATTAATGATGGTGGTGACAACATTTTAAATGCTACTGAAATAGCTGGCGTTGTTACTGCTACTGTTGTTTTACCTGCTGGTCTTGTTGCTGGTGATATCCTCAACTTTGATTCTAACAATGATGGTACTTATGACATTAATAGAACTTTAAGTGCTGCTGACATTACTGCTAATGAAGTTAATCTTACTATCTCTAGTATCCCAACCGATGGTACACTTACTGTCGTTTCTGCTATTACTGATATCGCTGGTAATACTGGCCCAACATCTAATGACTCATCTACTACTGATAGTACTCCTCCTGTAGCTCCTGCTACTCCTGATTTACTTGATGTAAATGATACTGGTTCTTTAAATACTGATAACATCACTAATCACTCTGCTGGAGATTTTAACCTCTCTTGTTCTCCTAATGGTGATACTGTTACTCTTTATCTTAATACTTTGGCTGACTCTAACTCTACTTGTACTGCTGGTGTAGCTACTTTTACTGCTATCCCTCTTGTTGAAGGTGATAATAATATTACTGCTACCCAAACTGATATAGCTGGTAACCAATCTCCTCAGTCTCCTGTTCTTGTTGTTTCTTTAGATACTACTGACCCTATCGCTACAACATCT
>CACVAW010000004.1 GCA_902727925.1 uncultured Campylobacterales bacterium
CATCAATCTATATTTGAGCCGAAATTATAGAATATTTTTATTCATTTGTCAAGAGTTATTTATAAATTTATAAAATTTTCGCTTCTTCTAAGAAAATAGAGGGTTTAAAGGTCTGTTTTTTGATTTTATCGTATTTAGCGTAGCTAAGACTAAGCTTACTCATAGCCCTAGTAACAGCTACATAAAACAGACGTCTTTCTTCTTCTATACTACCACTCTGACTAGCTAGCTTTGTATTAGGAAAACGTCCATCCATTAAGTCTATGATATACACTTCTTCAAACTCTAAACCTTTACTAGAATGTACAGTAAGAAGATTAACCCCCTCACCTTCATTTATTTCACTATTAACTAAATTTAATGCATTTAAGAAGTTTTGAGTATTTTTATAGTTTTTTGATAATTCATAAATTAAATTTGCTTTTCTTTTAATTCTTTCTCTTGCTAATTGTTGATGATCTTCATCTACTGAACCATCTTTGTTTGTAGCTCTTTGTTTTGCTAATGAAAATACTATTGTTTTAAAGACTTCAGAGTAGATAACATTATTAAGTAGTGTTGATGGTGACTTTATAGAGTGATTATTTTTGATGAACTTATATACTTTATAAACAAACTTAGCACCATCGACATTCATCTTAGGATGTTTAAGAATAGGATTAGATAAAAACTTATCATCAAATTCAAGTCCTTTAAATCTTGAAACACTTCCAACATCATCAAAATCATCAAAAAGACCAAGCTGATAATTTTGTACTTTTTTCTTAAAGAAGTTTTTATTTGAATCTACAGGGTTTAAAAGTCCTTGTATCAAATCACCTTGTCCAATATCTTCTAATACTTCATATATCTCTTTTGATATAGAAGCTCCAACACCAGGAGCAAACTCAAATATAGAGATAAAGGACATTATATCTTTGGTATTAGCAATAATTGAAACTAATGCTAGTATAAACTTAACTTCACGAGAGTCAAAAAGGCTTCTTCCACCTTTTCTTTTACATTCGATTCCAAGATTTCTTAGACTTGCTTCTATCCCATCAGCACTTGAGTTATTCCTAAATATAATTGCTATTTTATCTTTTGGGGTATTTGACTCTAGTATTGTTTGTGATATTGCATTGTATTGATCATATAATTCATCATATACAAGTAATTTTGGGTTTTCATTAAAGCTTTTTTTCATTACTTCGAGTTTTTTTGGATATAGTCTTGGATTGTTCTGTATCACTTGAGATGCAAGAAGAAGAATATTCTTACCAGAACGGTAATTTTTACTTAGATTATGAATATTTGCATCTGGATAGTTATCTTTAAAACTTGCTATTATATTTATGTTAGCACCATTAAATGCGTATATACTTTGATCATAGTCACCTACACAAAAAAGTGATTTATGAGGTATTTCCTCAATAAAAGAGTTTTGTAACAAATTTGTATCTTGAAACTCATCCACAAGTATTTCATAAAATCCATTTTGATTTTCTTTAAACAGTTCTCTTCCAAAAATTAAAACATCATTGAAATCACAATAATTATACTTCTTCTTAGTATCCTGAAATTCTAAATAAATATCTTCATATATATCAAGATAAGCATTATGTTCTTGATTTCTCTTAGATAACCAGTCCGAAAATGAATGAATAAGTTCACTATTTTCATATAAACAAAATAAATCATATAAAAACAAAGCTTTATAAGGTGGGGTAACGTCCATCAAATGAGAAAAATTTCTTCTTTCTACTATAGTTTTTAATAGACCTTTTAGCTCTTTAGGCTGTTTTATACTTATTTTGTTATTCTCAGCTTTAAGATACTTATAGGCTACAGAATGAAATGTACCTGAAATAATACTTGTAGTTATACTCTTAGGATAGTAGCGTTCAAGTCTACTTATCATTTCAGCTGAAGCTTTGTTCGTAAATGTAAGAAGTAATATCTGTGAAGGGTCTATTCCTGATCTAAGTAAATGTGCAATTCTAGCAACTATAGTAGAAGTTTTACCTGTACCAGCACTTGCTATTATTAGATTTTGACCAATATCCGAAGTCGCAGCCTTATGTTGCTCTTCATTTAGATTTGAAAGAGGCAAAAGAGAGAAAGGTTGTTAAAGAAAGTTTTTTTTGATCTAAGTATAAAAAAAATAATAAAAGTAAAGATATTAGAATAACTAATACCTCAAACAGATAAGGATTTTCAATTGTAAAAAACTTATTTATATGTTGAAGTAGTGTTAAACAATATATCGCCATAGCATTTACAAACATAGTACTTAATAATCTATCAAAAAAATTATTAAAAATATATATACTAAAAATAAATGATATCAAAAAAGAAAAGAAAAGAAGAAAAACACCAAGCTTGTGCGTTTGAAACATATGAGTATGTAAATTATGTGTATTCACACCTATGTCATGTATATGAGCATTCATTTCATGTATATATGAAAAAGTAAATATACTTAACAATAAACATCCAAAAACAAATGAAAAAAGAAAAACTCTTTGTATATTATTCATCTTCTATGATACCTCTTTCTATTTACATAAGGTTTTATTTTACTATTTAAAACCTTAAATATATTATAAACAGTGAAATTTACCAAAGACTTTAAGTATCTAAAATCTTTGGTACTTTTTGTAATTTCAAATTTTTCTGATTTTTTCTCATTTTAATGTTAATCATTTCTACAACTACAGAAAATGCCATAGCAAAGTATATATAGCCTTTTGGTACATGAGCATCAAAACCTTCTGCTATAAGTGTAACTCCTACTAAAATCAAAAACGAAAGTGCTAATATCTTAATAGTAGGGTTTGCATCAACAAAATCACTAATACTCTTTGAAGCTAAAAGCATAACACCTACTGATAGTATTATAGCTATGGCCATCACAGATACATGATCAGCAAGTCCAACAGCAGTAATAACAGAATCAAACGAAAATACAACATCAAGTAAAGCTATTTGAATAAGGACAAGACTAAAACTATTATTGGTCTTTACCCCACTATCTCCATGATGATCTTCTAGACTATTGTGTATTTCATGCGTAGATTTTGCTAGTAAAAATAGGCCGCCTAAAACAAGAATGATATCTCTGCCAGAAATACCATAATTAAAGACCTCAAATATATCTTTAGTAAGCCCCATAATCCAAGATATAGAAAATAGTAGAACTAACCTTGAAACCATTGCTAAAATAAGCCCTATTCTTCTCGCGTTATCTCTTTTTTCTACTGGTAACTTTGCTACTAATATAGATATAAATATTATGTTATCAATACCAAGAACAATTTCAAGAGCACTTAGTGTTGCTAATGCAATCCAAGCTTCAGGTGAATATATCCATTCAAACATAATACTTATTCCTTAACTTCTGCTTCTGTTTCTGTTTCTTCTATCTTAGGAGGTAATACTTTATTGAGTATTACATATCCTACTATTCCAGAAAATAAAGACCCCACCATAACACCTACTCTTGGATCAAAAGAAATGTCATTTGAAAAAGCAAGTCCACTAATAAAAAGACTCATAGTAAATCCAATACCACAAAGTGCAGCTGTAGCGTAAAGAATTTTATTATTCATACCTTTTGGCAAGTGAGTAAGTCCAAACTTAACTCCCAAATAACAAAATACAAAAATACCTATTTGCTTACCAAAAAATAGTCCAAGAGCAATACCTACAGGAACAGTATGAAAAACATCATCAACACTCATATCTCCAAAATATATTCCAGAATTTGCAAAAGCAAATATTGGAAGTATTATAAAAGCAACTGTCTTATGTAAATCATGTTCCATATTTTTTAGAGGTGAATATCCAGGTTTCGCCCTTGAATACATAGGTATAAAAAGTGCAAGTATTACTCCTGCAAGAGTTGCATGAACACCTGATTTTAATAATGCTACCCACATAATAAGACCAACAAAAACATACATTGTTCGCTCACTTATATTAAGTCTATTTAAAACCCAAAGTATACCTATACAAATAGCTGATACTCCAAGAGCCATCAACGAAATTTTATGTGTATAAAAAATTGCAATTATAACAATAGCTCCGATATCATCAAAAATAGCAAGTGAAGTTAAAAATATCTTCACACTTACAGGAACTCTTGAACCAAGAAGTGCAAGTATTCCAAGAGCAAAAGCAATATCCGTTGCTGCTGGTATTGCCCACCCGTGAAGCGCTGAGGGGTCATCATAGTTAAGGGCCACATAAATAAGAGCAGGTACAACCATCCCCCCTATTGCTCCAATTGCTGGAAGCATCGCTTTTTTTAGACCATTTAACTCACCTTCTACAATTTCACGCTTAAGCTCTAAGCCTACAAGAAAAAAGAAAATTGCCATCAATCCATCATTAACCCATAAAAGAAATGGTTTTGAAAGGCTAAATTCACCAAAGGCTATAGTGAAATGCGAATCAAAAAGAGTATGATAATACTCTTTTAAAGGAGAATTTGCAAATATCAAAGCAAGCATTGCAAAAACAATTAAAAGTATTCCTCCAGCAGATTCAAACTTAAAGAAGTTTGACACAACTGGATTTTTATATAAATTCATTCTATAAAAGTTCATTCTTAATATCCTATTAAAGTTAGTTAGGAGAATTTTACCCTATAATACAAACAAAAATATTAAATATGAGATATATCTTATGAATTTAGAAAAAAAAGTAAAATCACTACCTAATTCTCCTGGTATTTATAAATATTTAGATGCTAATGGAAGACTATTATATATAGGTAAAGCAAAAGACCTTAAAAAACGAGTAAAAAGCTATTTTGCGTTTACTCCTTTTGGTCCGTCGTCCAAACTAAGTACAAGAATATCTATAATGATTTCTAATACTTCATTTTTGGAATATATTATAGTTGAAAGTGAACAAGACGCACTTATCCTAGAAAACTCTCTTATAAAACAACTAAAACCAAAATTCAATATACTCTTACGTGATGATAAAACATATCCTTATATATATATAGATACAAAACAAGACTTTCCAAGACTAGAAATTACAAGAAAAGCAATCAAGCAAAAAGGAATTAAGTACTTTGGTCCATTTTCAAGTGGAGCGAATGAGCTTCTATCCTGTATATATGATACTCATAACTTAATACAGAGAAAAAGCTGTATAAAAGGAACAAAAGCTTGTCTCTTTCATCAAATAAATAGATGTGAAGCTCCATGTGAAGACAAAATTTTAAAAGAAGACTATAATGTAATTTTACAAAATGCAATTTCTGATCTACAAAATAAAAATAATTTAATAAATAAATTAAAAGAACAAATGAACAAATATTCAGAAGTACAAAAATATGAAGAAGCTATAAAAACAAGAGACAAAATAAACAAAATATCAAATATGAAAAACCATAGTAGTATAGATCTTGCGAATAATGAAAACCTTGATGTTTTTAGCTTTGGGTTTAATGAAAATAGTTTTTGTGTAGTGAAGCTATTTATTCGTGATGGCAAAATAATATCAAGTGACTACATAAAAAATAGATTTCAAATAAATCATATAAAATCTAACATTTATTACAGAGTATTAATAGAACACTACTCAAAAGACATACCTATACTTCCATCTCAAATACTAGTATCAAGTGAGTTTGAAGAGATAAATGAGATAGATGAATTTATTCACAAAAAATATGACAAAAAAATCAAAATAATAGTACCTCAAAAAGGAATCAAAAAAAAACTAATCGAACTAGGAATCAAAAATACCAAAGAACATCTAAAAACAAAACCTAGTGATACATTACTAACAAACATTCAAGAAAAATTTCAGCTACAAAACATCCCAGATACAATAGAGGTATTTGATAACTCTCACATGATGGGAAGTAGTCCAGTAGGGGCATGTGTATTTTGGAGTGATGGATGGCAAAAAAGTCACTATAGACACTATAACCTAGAAAGTACAGATGAATACGCACAAATGAAAGAGACTCTAAAAAGAAGAATCGAAAGCTTCGAGAAGAATTCACCTCCAAGTCTTTGGGTACTTGATGGTGGGCTAACACTACTTAAGCTCGCCTTTAACTTACTCGAAAGTGCTGGTATATATATCGATCTTCTAGCCATATCAAAAGAAAAGGTGGACAATAAAGCAAATAGATCGAAATCAAAAGCAAATGACATAATCTATACTATAGAAAACAAATATAAACTTCAAACAAGAGATGAGAACCTCTTATTCATCCAAAGACTAAGAGACGAGGCTCATAGATTCGCTATAACCTTTCATAAAAAACAAAAACAAAAAGTAGATATGAATATATCTTTACTTGAAAAAAAAGGTATTTCAAAAAAACGAATCCAAAAATTAATAAATTATTTTGGAACTTTTGAAAACATCAAAAAAGCGTCCCCAGAAGAGATAAAATCAGTAATAGGGATAGAAATAAAAGAACTCTAAAGCTTTTTATCTATTTGATTTGATTTGAATATTGAGTACTTTTTTAGTATGTCATTAATATAAATCTGCTAAAATTAACAAAAATTTTTAAGGAAAAAATAATGAAAAAACTTTTAATTCTAGTAATAATAGGAGCTGCTATCGCAGGTGCAGGATATCTATATGTAGATAGATATGGTATGCCATCATCTGATGGTATAAAACAAGCTGAGGCATTCAAGCAACTTAGCATTGATGAAAAAAGAAAAAAGCTTCCAGCATATGCTCTTAACTATATAAGTGGTGCAGATGTTGACAAAAATTTTGCAGAAGCTGTAAAACAAGCTCAAGCTCAAAAGAAAAATATTTTTCTTATTGCTGGTGGTAACTGGTGTAAATGGTGTGGGAACTTAGATGCATTTTTTGACAATAACCCTGATGCCTTTAACGCACTATATGACAACTATGTAGTTGTAAAAGCATTTTATAGATTTGACAAAAACAAAGTTGATGTAGATTTCTTTGATAAGTTACCTTCAGTTAAAGCTACTCCACATTTCTATGTATTCAACAAAGATGGTAAACTAGTAACTAATATAGGTTCAGCAAAATTTGAGCAAGGTTATGGTTATAACAAAAGAAAAATGATTCAACTATTAAATAAATATAATATAAAAGGTCTATAAAAAATGGATAAATTTCAAGATATATTAGGCAAAGCACTACCATTTATAACGGAGTATGGACTAAAACTATTAACTGCTATAATAATATTTTTTATAGGTAGATATATTGCTAAGAAGCTTGTAAAAATTGTTGATGTAATTTTACAAAAATCTAATGTAGAAACAACTCTAAGCAGATTCCTTGAAAACATAGTTTATTATGTTTTGATGATTGTTATACTTCTAGCTTGTGCTTCAAGTTTAGGTATTGATACTACTTCATTTTTAGCTATTCTTGGTACAGCTGGTCTTGCTGTTGGTCTTGCTCTTAAAGACTCACTAAGTAATTTTGCAGCTGGTGTTATGATAATCTTATTAAAGCCATTTAAGGTAGGTGATTTAATAGATGTGGCAGGAAAAACAGGTTCTGTAAAAAATATATCTATTTTTAACACTGAATTATGTTCAGCTGATAATAAAAAAGTACTCGTTCCAAATGGTAGTATCATAGGTGACACTATCACAAATATAAATGCAAATGGAAGAAGAAGACTTGATATGGTATTTGGAGTGGGATATAATGATAACTTAGCAAAAGTGAAAGAAATCATAAAACAAATACTTGCAAATGATTCTAGAATATTAACTGATGAAGAAGCTCCAAGAGTTGGAGTTTTAGAACTTGCTGACAATAGTGTGAATTTTGCTGTTAGACCATGGGTAAATAGTGAAGATTACTGGGGTGTATATTTTGATACACATGAAAAAGTCAAAATAGAATTTGACAAAGCTGGTATATCTATACCTTATCCTCAAAGAGATATTCATATATTATCTCAACCTAAAGACTCTTAAACAATAATAATATTACCTCATCTAAAAATGAGGTAATATCGTTTTTATTCTAAATCTAGCCTAAAAACTCTCTTATATTTTCTAATGTCAATTCCATAAGCTTTGTTCTAGCTTCAACACTTGCCCACGCAATATGTGGAGTGATTACTAGTCTATCTTGATTCTTCTTTACACTATAAAGTGGTGAACTTAGAGGCAAAGGTTCTACTTTGGTTACATCAAGACCAGCATATATCTCTTTTTCATCTAAGACACAAGCCAAATCATCTTCATTTACTATACCACCTCTTCCAAGATTAAGTAATATTGATTTTTCATGCATTTTATTAAGCTCTTTACTTGTGATTAGATTATTAGTATTTTCATTCATAGGTGCATGAATTGATATAATATCACTGCTACTCATAAGCTCATCTAGACTTACTTGTTTGTATTCACTATTTGAGTTTTTGCCACTCGTAGAATAGTATTGTATATTACACCCAAAACACTCAGCTATACTTGCTACTTTTTTACCAATATTTCCAAGTCCTATTATCCCCCAAGTCTTTCCACTAATCTCGTTAAAAGGTTTGTCAATATTAGTAAATATTCCACTTTTAGCCCAATTAGCACTTTTTACAAACTCATCGTAAAACTTCATTTTACCTAACAAATACAAAGCAAGTGAAAAAGTCATTTGAACAACAGAATTCGTAGAATATCCAGCTACATTCTTAACTTCAATTCCAAGTTCACGTGCTGCTATAAGATCTATATTATCAGTTCCTGTAGCAGTCTCACAGATAAGCTTAAAACTTGAATTACTCATAATCTCTTTTGTGATTACAACTTTATTTGTCAGTATAATATCAGCATCTTTAACTCTACTTTGAGTCTGTTCTTTTGATGTAGTCTCATAAGTAACCACTTCACCAAACTCTTTTAATCCATCAAGAGATATATCACTTCCAAGTGTTTTAGCATCTAATACTACTATTTTCATAATAATCCTTTTATTTGTTCAGAAGTTTGAACTTATCTTATATTAACCTTCTTGAATACTTTTTTTGCAGTCGCTCTAAAAGATGTCAGCTTACCACCATATATAGAATATATATTTGGAGTATTTTTTTTATCATTATGAATTATAACTTCACGAGATTTTTTAAACTCATTTTTACCCTTACTTGGTAATACTCTTGCTCCTGTAAACGAATCTATTACATTTTCTTTGCCAATCTTATTATTAAAGTAACTATTGAAATTATCTATTAAATACTCTGTATCACCCTCTGGCAGAGTTATATCAGATGGATTCCCTTTGTAAGGCACTTCTGTTGTACCGATGAGTGAACCTTTTTTGTATGGTCTTACAAATATTGCTCTACCATCATTTGCTTCTATATAATATATTTTGTCAATAACTACATCAATCAATATATGAGTACCAAGAACGAGACTAATATCTTTTGTACTTGTTTTTGGAATAGTATTTTCTAATACTTCATTTACCCAAGGTCCTCCTGTATTAATAACCATTTTTGTTTTTATTTGCTTTATCTCGTCTTCTTGTTTATATGTGATAACACAACAATCTTTTAAATCTTTTATTCGTAACACTTTACTATTATATTTTACTTCACAGCCACTTTTGTTTATGAAGTATTGAGTTAAAGCTTTATCATCAGTTACTCCGTCTTTATACTTATATACTTTTACTAAGTTTTTTGTATCTATATCAAGACTATCCCAATCTTTTTTATCAACTGAGCTAAATCCTTTTTTACTGAATAATGAATACAAAATAAGCCCTATTCTCACAACCCAAGCTTTTCTTTTGCTATTTTTGTATATTGGTATATAGAATGACTCTAACTTTACAAGTTCAGGAACATTTTTACATAAATACTCTCTTTCATCTAAACACTCTTTAACAAGAGAAAACTCAAAGTTCTCTAAATACCTCAGCCCACCATGAATAAGCTTTGAAGATTTACTAGATGTTCCTTGTGCACTTTGGTTAAATTGCTCTAATAAAACACAACTATATCCCTTATTAGAGAAAATCTCAGCTACCCCAGCCCCAGCTATACCAGCCCCAATAATAACTACGTCTTGCATATGTAAACCTATTTTTTTTTATATTGTGTATAATATCAAAATTTAATTACGAGGATAATCACATGCTTAAGAATTTAGTTAATTTTGCGATTAACAAACCTATACTTAATCACATATTACTAGTGTTTTTATTTGTATTATCTATTTTTGCATACATGAGTATTCCTAAAGAGATATTCCCACCTATAAGCTTAGAAAAAATATCAATCATAGGTTCATATCCAGGAAGTAGCGTAAATGCTATGAACAATATGGCAGTATCTGTCATAGAAGAAGAAATTGAAAGTATCAATGGTATTGAAGAAATTGAAAGCGTAATCAAAAGTGGATTTTTTACAATCCTTGCAACTCTAAAAACATCAGCAGATAAACAAAGTGTACTTGATGATGTAAAAGATGCTATTTCAAATATCAGAAAAGACCTACCCTCGGACATGAATGAACCCATAGCAAAGGCTGTACAAAACAGCTATCCTCTTGTAGCAGTATCTATATCTGCAAGTGTATCTCAGGATGAGCTACTAGGAGTCGCAAAAAGAATCAAAAAAGATATATCAAAAATAGAAAGCCTAAGCAATGTACTTATAAGAGGAGATGCTGAAACTGAGCTCATAATAACTCTAGATACCAAGAAGATTCAAGCACACGGGCTAAATCCATCTTTAGTAGCTTCAGCAATATCAAGCCTAAGTGTTATATTCCCTATAGGTGAAACTAAAGAAAATGGAGTATTTACATATATATCAACACAAAGTGGCAAAAAAACTATAGAAGAATTAAAACAAACAAAATTAAACCTAGGCAAAATCATTTCTTTAGGAGATATATCAAACATAGAATACAAGCTCTCCGATATATCAACTCTGTCTACATATAATTCAAGTCCTAGTATCGCCATAGATATAAACAAAGATAAATCAGGCAACGCAATAACACTAGTAAAAGAGATTAAACAAATACTTAGCACCTATCAAAATGAATACAAAGACTATAAATTCGATGTATATTCAGATAGTTCTATATGGATAAGAAATAGACTAAATACAGTAGTATCAAATATTATTTTTGGAATTATACTTGTGATTTTAGCTATGTATCTTCTTATTAATGGAAGAATTGCTTTTGTTGTAGGTCTTGGTATCCCTGTAAGCTTCATGATAGCACTTGTATTTACTCATCTTCTAGGATACTCTATAAATATGCTTTCACTCTTGGGCGCATTAATAGCTCTTGGTATGCTAGTAGACGAAGCCATAGTAGTATCAGAAAATATATACAAACATATAGAAAATGGCTTGCCACCTAAAGAAGCTGCAATAAAAGGAAGTTTAGAGATGTTCCCAGCAGTATTGACTGCTACCATGACCACTATATTTGCATTTTTACCACTTCTTATTATGAGTGGTGAAATGGGACTATTTATGAAAATACTCCCTATAATGATAACTATACTACTTATAAGTTCACTCTTTGAAGCATTCTTTTTCTTACCACTTCATGCAAAAGAGATATTAAGAGCAAATACAAAACCAAAATATAGCGACAAAGTCTGGGCGTATCTCAAACCAAAATACAAAAATATACTAAATATGTTCTTCTCTAGGCCCAAAATATACTCTTGTCTTATGCTTACAAGTATCATAGCTCTTACATATCTATCTATGAAAAATACAAGATTTCAACTTTTTCCAACTTTTGATACTACGCAAGTTTTCATATCTGGTAAAGTCAAAATTGATAATGAAGTTCAAGATACCAAAGAAATACTTTCAAAACTAGAAAAAACACTACTAGAAAAACTAGATATGCAAAACGAAATATCATCTATCAGCTCGGTATACGGACTAAAACTTGATGCTCAGTACAAACCACAACTTGGCGAAAACTACTTTCAAATATTCATAGATCTATATGAAAGAGTCCCTCAAAATATATTTGACAAATACATCAATCCGTATCTTTCTCCATCTTATGATGACAAAAGAATGAGAAGAGAACAAAGTGCAAAACAAATAACTCAAAAGCTTTCAAAAATAGTAGCGAATATCAATCAATCAGAGTATGAAGAGATACAAGTAGTCTTACCTCAAGCAGGTATCGTAAAAAGTGATATTGAAATATCTTTAAGTGGATCAAATAAAGATATAAAACAAGCAATATCAAGACTAGAACAAAACCTAAGCAACATCAAATCAGTATCAAACATCACAAACAACGCACAACTAGGCAAAAGCGAAATAAAACTACATATTAATGACTACGCTGAAACTCTAGGTATCACAGAACAACATATATTTAACACCCTAAGAAGTATGTACTTCAAAACACAACAAGCAAGTATGTTCAAAAATAACGAATTAATAGAAATCAAAACACAAATGCTAGACAAAAACAAGATAGAATCACTCAAAGAATTTCCAATACATATACCAAATACAAACCAGCTAATAGCTCTAAAAGAACTTGTAACATTCAAATACATTCAAAACTACGAGCAAATGATTAAGATAAACTCTCTAAGTGAACGTACAGTCTCAGCCTCTCTTGACAAAACACAAAACACATCCGCCGAAATACTAACCCTACTAAAAGATGATATCAAATATATACAAGATAATCTAAATGTAAATATCCAAATAAAAGGTGAACAAAAAGAAAATGACAAAATCCAAAAAGAAATGGGTCAAGCTGCACTTATTGCAATGTTTCTTATCTTTATAACTCTTGTTTGGATGTTTGACTCTATGTTGTTTTCTACTATGGTACTACTTAATATCCCACTTTCTGTTTTAGGTGTACTTGTAGGGCACTTTATCATGGGTATCAATCTAACTATGCCTGGAGCTCTTGGTATAGTAGGACTATGCGGAGTAGTAGTAAACGATGGAATTATAATGCTAAACTTCATAAAAGCAGCCACATCAAAAGATGAAGTTATAAAAATAGCGATAACAAGACTAAGACCTATACTAATAACCTCTATAACAACTGTACTAGGTCTATCATCACTTATATTCTTTGCCTCAGGTCAAGCTCTTATACTTCAACCTATGGCGATATCTCTAGGGTTTGGTCTACTGTGGGCTACGGTTCTTAATCTTATACTACTACCCACCTTGTACTATGCTATTAAAGGGGAGTGAATCCTCTGAGGCAGAAATATACAAACTTTAAACTTACCTCTTTAAAAGCCTTTGGAACAATATATCTTGGAGATTTCTTCTAGTATCAGCTACTAACAAAACATAAACTTTTGAACTATCACTTTTATATACTATTCGCCATCTTTTATAAATATTTTCTCTGTAATTAATTACTCCAATTTGACCTAATTCAGGGACAATTCTTTTTCTATCTGTAAAAAAAGATACATTATTACACTCTTTCTTAATTTCAAAAAATATTCTTTTAGCTAGCTCCTTATTATCTATTTTAATATACTCTATAATAGATTTTAAGTCACTAACAGCACTTTTAGTCCATATAATTTTTTTCAAAATAATTCTGTTTCTAAATCAGAAAACATTTTACTTTGTTCAATAATATTATTCTTTTCAATATCACTTTCACTTTGTACAATAAGCTTTAACAAATTTAAAGAATTTTGTAATCCCTCATAACTCTTGATATCCTGAACTATAGCTTTTGCCTCACCGTTTTGAGTAATGATTACTGTTCTTTGGTTTTCACATACACTATTAATAACATCTGCTGTTTTAGCTTTTAAATAACTAATTGGTTTTATATCTTCACTTAAATACATAACTTAACCTTTAATTAATAGTACCCTATTAAATCTTAATTTAGTACTAAATTGTTGAACTTATCCATAAAATGAAGTGGAGATACACTAACCCCATGTACCTTAAAAGACAAATGAAGATGAGGACCTGTGACTCTTCCACTCTTACCACTTCTTGCTATAATCTCTCCACGACGAACCACATCACCCACACTAACATCAAAACCACTCAAATGAAAATAACAACTATACACACCATACCCATGATCAACTATCACAGACCCTCCGGCATAATATCTATTATCCACAAGTACTACCTTACCATCATTTACAACTTTTACAATACTTCCCACCTTAGCACGAAAATCCACCCCACTATGATACCTAGCAATCTTACCGTTAAACACTCTTGCATTCCCATACTCACTTGTTGTTTTAGTACTCATTGGTAAAGCAAATTTCTTTTTTAGATAATTTTTTTTAGTAACCTTATTATATATTTTATATGCGTCAGCATATTCTTTACTAGTTCTTTTTCTTAGTTCTTTTGAAGGTAGAGTTACATGTTTACTTGATACTGTTAGATTCTCTTCTTTGTATTTCCCTTTTTTGACATTAAAAACCAAAGTTTCAAGCTCTTTAGCCCCAGAAAAAACCTTAGCACAAACCTCACCTAAAGAAGACTTATAGTCAAAAGGTATTATTGCTAACATCTCACTATCATTATATGGAATAAAAGCTATAGACTTTTTACCAATCTCAACTCTTCCATCAACAATTTTTTCTGTTTTCAAAAAATAAACTGTTCCATTCTCTACATTTATTTTTTTATCTACTGCATTTAGATAGTAACAAAATAATAGTATTAATAATAATTTATTCAATCTCTTTTCCTTTAATTAATAATTGAAATCTCTGAATAAACATAGTATTTATAGAGTGAGTAAAGTAACCAAAATAGTCAATATAGTGTCAAAATACATATTAAAATACTTTAAGTTTAAGAGATGGAAATAAATCTTGCCTAAAACCTGTCTCGAAAAATCAAAGTATTATAGTTATATTTTTATTTAAAAAACCGAATTTTATATTATGAAGCTTTAAAAAATATACTACAAAATACTTGCTGAAATAATAAATGCACTTGCAAATGCAAAGTGTATATTATACCCTCCTCTTTGCCCTACAACATCAAGTACCTCACCGCCAAAATAAAGCCCTTTTGATTTTAGTGACTCCAAGGTATTAGATATTTCATTTGAGTTTATACCACCATTACTAACTTCTGAGTGTTTAAATCCATGTGTATTATCAATATCAACTCTAAACCTATATAATAAATCTATAATTTTATCTATTAAGTACTCTTTAATATCTTTGTTTTTAGATTCACTATTGATATTAAATTTTTTTATAATCATTTTTATTAACTTTTTGTGTAGTACACCACTTAGGGTTAATTCAAAAGAAGCATCTTTATTAATAACTATGATATTTGAAATCATACTTTTAAACTCTTCTTTTTTTATTTCAGGAAAGAGGTTTATTTCAAAGTGATTTTTATGCTTTAAGTCCATATATTGAGTTATATCAAATACTCCAAATCCAGATAACCCGTAATTTGTAAAAAGTACGTCTGCTGTCATAGTTTTTGAAAGTTTATTATTTACAAATAGTTTGATTTCTGATTTTTGTTTAAACCCACTAAGTAGTTTTAGATATTCAATATTAGCTTCGATACCTACGAGTGATGGCATAGTGTTTTTTATAGTATGACCAAAACTTTTGGCTATTTCGTAACCTGAGCTATTACCCCCAAGAACTGGATAGGCGTTTGAACCGTTTGCTAGTATTACATTATCAAAGGTATATTTTTTGTTGTTATCATCTTTTAGTTCGTAAGTTTTATTTTTTTTGATATTTGTTATTTTGGTTTCTAGGATTGTTTTTATGTTTGGTTTATTTAGAGCATTCATAAATACATTTACTACTGAAGCACTTGAATCACTAAGAGGATAACTTTGTCCATTTTCTTTACTATGGATATATAGACCTAGTGTTTCTAAATGACTTTTTAGCTCTTGAAAGCTTAGTTTATTTAGAACATTTTTTATAAGATTTTGGTTTGAGCCTTGATAGTTATCTATACTTATGTATTTATTCGTGATGTTACATTTACCATTACCTGAAATGAGTATCTTTTTACCGATTTTGTCATTTTGCTCGAAGAGTGTTATATCAAAGTTTGGATTCTTTGATAGCAAAATAGCACTCATAATACCGCATGGTCCGGCACCTATGATTGCTATTTTTTTGTTTGGCATAATCCCTTTAGCTTTTTAGTGCTTTTGCTATAAGTTCTATTGGGTTACGGAATTTTGTTTTAAGTTCAGCTCTGTCCATTGAATCGTTTATCTGCATTCTACATGCACTACACTCTGCACTTACAACATCAGCGTTTGTTTCTTCTATCATGTCTGCTTTTATTTTACCAACTACTTTTGCATATTCGTGGTTTTCAACTTGTGTTGTCACTCCACCAAATCCACAACAAGCATTTGAATTACTCATATTTTTCATTACATAGTTTTGACTTATTAGGTCTCTTGGCTCTTGGTATATACCTTGCATTTTTCTAGCGTGACAAGGATCATGATAAGTTACTATATCACTACTTTTGCCTTTTTGTTCTAATATACTTTTAATCTCTGTATTTGCATGTAACCATTCTGTCGCCATAAATATTTTTTTGTTTATATTCTCAGCTCTAGCTTTCCACTCAGGATTTTGTTCAAAGAAGTGTGGATAGTCTACTTTTATCATAGCTGAACATGTTGCTTCTGGGATAATTACAGCGTCAAGATCTTTTGTTTGCTTTTCTAGATACTCGATATTGTATTTGGCTAGATATTCTGTAGTTTTAAAGTCTCCTGTAAAGTACGCTGGAGCTGAACAACAAAGCTGAGCTTTCATAAGATGAGCATCAATTTGAAGTTCTTTAAATATATCAAGTAGACTTTCACCTATTGATGTGTAGCTGTAATTTGCCATACAGCCTATAAATATTCCTACTTTTTGTTTTCCGCCATTTTCTATTATCTCAGGATGAGAATTCAAAAAGCTTTTTTTCATAGCACTTGGAAGTAATCTATTCTTTTTTATAAGTGGAAATGAAAATCTAGGCTTCATTCCAGCTTCTTTTATCTTAAATCCACATGTTTGGAATACATATCCAAGTTTTGACATAAAGTCCATTATTTTTCTATGTCTTAATAAGAAGAAAAATAACTTTTTGTACCATGCAAGACCGAATTTTTCTCGTAAATCATTTCTTACGTTTTCTATCATTCTGTCTACTGGAAGATCATTTGGACAAACTTCTACACAATTTGTACATAAGAAGCAACTTTCAAATATTTTTTTAGTATTTTTATCAAGTTCAAGTTCACCTCTATCGTATGCACCGATAAGATCCAAAAATCCTCTTGGACTTGTGGCTTCATCACCGTTGGCTATGTGTATTGTACAAGTAGGAATACATTTAGCACACTTCACACAAGCTTGACTTATATCTTGATAATCAAATTTAACTGAATATTCCATATTATTTCCTATATCGTTTTACTAAATGTATTTTTTGTTTTGTTTGCGTAATATGCATCAAAAACCATCACTATATTTCTTATTAGCATAACCCCTGTTTGTTTTACATTTATAAATTCAGGCGTTATTTCTACTAAGTTTTCTTCTTCAAGCTCTCTTAACTGCTTAATTCCATCTTTAAAATAATCAAAAAACTTTATATCAAACTTAGCTTCAAATGAGATAATATCTAAATGAAAATTACTCATAAGTTTCATTATAACTTCTTTTCTAATAACATCATCAACGCTTAGTGATACTCCTCTATGAAGAGGTAGTTTTCCACTATCTATTGCATTTTCATATTCTGGTATTGTTTTATAGTTTTGAGCGTAGTAATCATCTCCATTACCGATACTACTCAGCCCTATTCCTATTAGGTTACTACCTGATTTTGTACTATATCCTTGAAAATTACGGTGAAGTGAGTGGTTTTGAAGAGATTTAAAAAGCTCATCATCCACTTTTGCAAAGTGATCCATCCCTATCATTTTATAGCCATTATTACTTAAATGATTTATTGTATATTTTAGTATTTCAAGCTTGACTGCTGTTTTAGGTAGGTCATCTTCATTTATCTTATTCATAGTCTTTCTAATCCAAGGAACATGAGCATAATTAAACACTGCTATTCGTTCAGGATCAAGCTCAAGTATAAGGTCAATCGTATTTGCAAATGACTCTACACTCTGAAGGGGAAGACCATAAATCAAATCAACATTAATAGAATTAATACCATTACCACGAGCTAGCTTCATTACATTTGATACAAGTTCGAAGCTTTGTACTCTATTTACTGCTTTTTGTACTCTTATATCAAAGTCTTGAACTCCAAAACTGATTCTATTAAATCCATTATCTGCAAGTATCTTAGCTTGTGCTTCATCAAAATATCTTGGATCAACTTCACAACTAAGCTCCGCATCATCTTCGAAATTACTAAATGTATCTTTAATATCTTTGATGACAGTATTAAGTTGTTCAGCACTAAAGTATGTTGGTGTTCCACCACCAAAATGAAGTTGCGTTATACCTTTTGAAGTGTCAATATTTTCTTTTAATAAAGCTAGCTCTTTTTTCAAGTAATCTAAATATCTACTTTTTGTATCTTCTCTTGAAGTATATACTACATTACATCCACAAAAATAACATACACTTTTACAAAACGGTAAATGTACATATAAAGAGAGCTTATCATTTTCAAGAGATTCAAGCTTGGTTTTATAATCATTTAATGTAAACGCTTCGCTAAACTCAACTGCTGTTGGATAGCTAGTGTATCTTGGACCTGGCTTGGAATATTTTATAAATTTATCAAAATCAATCAAACTAAACCTTAATTTAAATTCTACGCATGAACTATATCGTTCATATCAATGAAAAGATTTGAATACTCTTTTTTGACATCTTTTAAAATGTCATCTAACTCATCTGAACTTAAATCTAAATTATCAGAAAGTTTGCTACTAACTACTGTATATACATCATCAAAATCTTTTGGCAAAAACTTCCAAATAGACTTTTCAAGCTTTAGTTCAAATATCTCTTTATGTAGCTTTCTCATATCATCTAATACTATAGAAAAAACATCAAAAGGGATAATAGTCTTTATCTGATCATCATTATCAACTGTATACCATATATCACTATTTTGAGGTTGACCATCTCTTAACTCTAAAACTTTAAATCCATTACTCTCAGTCATCTTAAAAAAAGAAAAATCACCTAAATTAAATTTATAATTAAGTGCATTTATTCTTTGCTCTGGGGAAAGTTGTTGTTCTTGTGACATTCTACTTCCTTAATTAAAGTTTTTTAGCCATACCATTAGGCCTTTTTGTGCATGAAGACGGTTTTCAGCTTCTGTGAAAACAGTTTTAGCATGTTTTTCAAGAATTTCATCACTTACTTCTTGTCCTCTGTATGCGGGGAGACAATGTAAGAATATAGCATCTTTATGAGCTAAACTCATCATCTTATCATCTACTAAATATCCAGCAAAATCATTTATTCTTTTTTGCTTTTCTTCTTCTTGTCCCATTGATACCCAAGTATCAGTTGTGACAACATCTACGCCTCGAACAGCCTCTCTTGGATCATTAAATATTTTGATATTTGATCCTGAGCTTTTAGCAAAACTATATGCCATATCTAATACATCACTATCCACTTCATAGCCTTTAGGAGTAGCCACATTTAAGTCAAATCCAAGCTTAGAAGCTAGAAGTAGCCAAGAATGAGTCATATTATTTCCATCACCTACATAAGCTACTTTTGGATTATCTGTTTTATCAAACTCCACCATAGTCATATAATCAGCAAGGAGCTGGCAAGGATGATAAGAATCACTAAGAGCATTAATAACAGGAACACTTGAATACTTTGCAAACTCTTCAAGCTTGCTCTGTTCATAAGTTCTAATCATCACAAGATCACACATAGATGATATCACTCTAGCAGTATCTTTTATAGGTTCGCCTCTACTTATTTGAATATCATTTGATGATAAAAAAAGTCCACTTCCGCCTAGCTGAGAAATACCTACTTCAAAACTTACTCTAGTTCTAGTACTACTTTTTTCAAAAATCATTGCTAGAGTTTTATTCTCTAGTTCTTTATTAAAAATTTTATTTTTTGTATTTTTCTTAATTTCAAGACCAAGACTCACAATATTAAGAATCTGTTCTTTTGTAAAATCTTTTAAACTTAAAAAATGAGTTGCCATTATTTTCTCCTCATAATATCTGCTACTTCTTTTGCATGATAACTAATAATTATATCAGCACCTGCTCTTTTGAAGCTATACATTAATTCCATCATAGTTCTTTCGTATACTTCTATACTATTTTTCATCAATGATTTCATCATCATATATTCACCACTTACATTATATACAGCAAGTGGAAGTGATGAACTATTTTTTATCTTACTTACAATATCAAGATAAGTCATAGCAGGCTTTACCATCAGTATATCAGCCCCATCTTCTTCGTCACTTATACTTCTTGATATTGCTTGTTTTGAATCTCTAAAATCCATTTGATAAGACTTCCTATCACCAAAACTAGGAGACGAATCAGCCAAATCTCTAAACGGATCATAAAAAGCACTTGCAAACTTAGTAGAATAACTCATAATAGGAAGATTCTCAAATCCATTTGCATCAAGTATATTTCTAAGTGCTTTTATCGTGCCATCAATCACACCACTTGGAGCTATCATATCTACTCCACTCTTTGCGTGCACGAGAGCTTGTTTTGCTAAGAGTTCTAATGTCTTATCATTATTTAATATATCATTACAATCAAGTACCCCACAATGACCATGATCTGTATATTCACAAAAACAAAGGTCACTTACTACCATTATTTCAGGATATTTCTCTTTTATACTTTTAATACATTTGGCTATTAAGCTATTACTATCAAGTGCTGAACTTCCTATACTATCTTTTATATCCACAACACCAAAAAGAATAACATTATAAATTCCTAGAGATATAAGCTCTTCACACTCATCCAAGATCTTATCTATACTCATTTGATAAATACCTTCAAGAACCTCAGACTCTTTTTTGATATTTTTACCAGGTACTACAAAAAGAGGATAAATAAAATCTTTTACATCAAGATATACATCTTGTACAAGATTCCGTATTCTAGGATTAATCTTAGTTCTTCTAAATCTTTTCATGTGTAGAGGCTTACTTTATCTTAGGATTTTTAAGTCGCGATTTTAGCATATTAATATAATGATTAATACAAAGCCAAGATATTGAATCTAAGGAAATAATTTACTTTCAAGATTTTGCAAGCTTTAAGAAAAATTTAATCTAAATTAAATAGAATACTACTCTTGAAACGGCTTGGTAGCTCAGTTGGTAGAGCAGAAGACTGAAAATCTTTGTGTCGGGAGTTCAATTCTCTCCCAAGCCACCACTTCATAATAATTTATCTCTCATAGCCACATCAACTATACCTACAATTTTAAAAAATATTTTTTGGATTAAAGTATAGATTAAAAAATCATATTAGTTCAGACTAAAAGAATAGTTCACTACCACAAAAGGCACTAGTGCCGCGAGCAGTGCGCTGAGCACAGCGAAGAAGGATTTATTCCTTCGAGCGTATAAAAAGGTATAGCTGTAAGCTGGATTCTGTATTTGACGATTATTTATCTATGTCAGTATCTTACGATAAGACTTATGCGAAAAGCTAAAATATAAAACATTAACCAAACTTTTCTTGCTGCAGATTGGGTTTACATAACAACCTATATTACTATAGGCTTTGGTGAGCTTTTACCTCGCCGTTTCACCTGTATATCATAAATGATATAGTTTACTTTCTGTTGCACTGTCCCTTGGGTTACCCCAGCCATCTGTTAGATGGAATCTTGTTTTATAGCAGCCCAGACTTTCCTCTTCTTAAAAGAAGCAATCATCTACTATACCTTCGAAGTGTATCAAGAGGAATCAAATCCCTCTTGACTATTTTGTTTATAAGACTTTATTTAAAAGTTTAAATAAAGTTATTTAGATTTTTGCTTTTACTGAATCAATTACTGCTTTAAAAGCACTTGCATCGTTCATTGCCATATCAGCAAGTATTTTTCTATCTAATTCTATATTTGCTAGTTTAAGCCCATGTATGAATTTTGAATAACTTATTTCGTTTAGTCTACAAGCAGCATTTATTCTAGTGATCCAAAGTCTTCTGAAATCTCTTTTCTTTTGCTTTCTATCTCTGTATGCGTATACTAAACTTCTTTCTACTTGCTCTTTAGCTTTTCTAAAGTGTTTTCTTCTACCACTAAAGAAACCTCTAGCTAGTTTTAGCATTTTTTTATGTCTTCTTCTTCTAACAATACCTGTTTTTACTCTCATATTTTTCCTTCTTAACCTCTTGAGGTGTCTATTTAGAACTTTTCCTATTAAATAGGGGGATTAATACTATTATTTTTTAGTACAACTATTTGGATTAAGCTTTACAAAGCATCTTTTTTACAGCTTTCATATTTGTAGCTGATACATATTGTGGTGCTCTTAATCCTCTTTTTCTCTTTTGATCTTTTTTAGTAAGTATATGACTTCTAAAAGCAGATCCTCTTTTTATTTTGTTTTTTGAAGCTTTGAATCTCTTTGCAGCTCCTCTAACGCTCTTCATTTTGGGCATAGATGTCCTTTTGAATACTTTCTAATTTCACTTATTCTAAAACTAGAGGCGATATTATATATAAAAGTGATTAAATTTAGAGTGATTCTTCACTCTTTAGACTAAAGGTTGTATCTTTGAAGTCAAAGTCAAGTTGTTTTGCATGAAGCATTAGTCTATTCGCACCCAGATATTTAATCTTATCTTCATTAGTGAGTTTATTATCCAAGTACTTATCAGATATCTCAAAACTCACTCCATACAGTGGATCACCTACTATTCTATGTCCTATACTGTTTAGATGTACTCTTATTTGATGCATCCTACCTGTCTTTGGTTTGGCGTAGATTTTAGTAGTATTTGATAGCTTATCATACTTTATGGGTGATATATCGGTAATTGCTACCCTACCATACTTGTGAACTATTACTTTTTCTTTTGAGTTTATATCACTGTTCTTTTTGAGTGGTTTATTTATAGTAATTTTCTCTTTTATTTCGCCTTCTACAACTACTTCATAAGTTTTTTGAATAGTTCTTTCTTCAAATAGCTCTTTTATTTCTTGTTCGTATTTTTTGGCTTTAGAAACAAGGACTAATCCACTTGTGGCGAAATCTATTCTATGAGCAAGACAAGCTTCTTTGCCTAAGTAATATTTTATTTCGTCAAGTAATGAGTACTCTGTGAATATATTTTTAGGATGAACAAGTAAATCATTGGGCTTCTCAAACAGTGCAAAATATTTATTTTCATATATTGGCTTAAGACCTCTTGTAACTCCTTTGAATACTACTATAGTTATATCTCCAGATATAATCTGTGATGGCTTTGTAATATACTCATCATTTTCATAAAACCGTGATTTGGCTATTAGTCTTTGTGCAGTTTTGGGAGTGTAGTGCAAATACCTCATAAGAAATATTTGCGCACGGATAGGAGTATGTACAAAATATCTTTGTTTTATAAAAGGCATATAGTCTTAAGAATTAGCTAGTCTTTTTTCAATATCAGCTTTAGCCATACCCACAAGACCTCCGCCAAGAAGAATATTAAGGTCAGTCTCTTTGATATCAAAGTTATAAGTTTTGTTTTTTGTATGGTTTATTACTTTTTGTTCTTTTAATTGAAGTTCAAGCTCATCGTCGTAATCAAATCCACTTATATCTTCAAGTGCAACACAAACAAATCCATTAAGTACTGAGTTTCTATAGAATATATCAGGGTATGCTTCGCCTGAAGTCTTGTTAATCTCAGTAATCATAAACTTCACATTATTAAACTGCAATGCATAAACAGCTTGTTCACGTGAACTACCACAACCAAAGTTGCTTCCAGCAATTACAATATTTGCTTCACTTGTATTACATCTATTGACAAATTCTTCATCAAATTTTTCAAAAGCAAACTGAGCAAACTTATCTTTTTCCCAATGTTCTTGGAGTACATCAGCTCTTATTATATCGTCGGTATTTATGTTTGGTGGGAATATTGTTGTTATCTTGCCTCTCATTTGTTTAAATCCTTAATTTACTATCTATATAATTCGTAATCATAGCAAATAAAGGTTATTAATTATAGATACTGAATTTAATAAATGGAATGAAATTAAAAAGTCAACTCAAAAAGAAAATATAATAGTAGGATTTAAAAATAGAGATATTTTTTATATCAAAATGGGACAAAATATTGGATTTGAACAAAATGGAAAAGGAAAAGATTTTGTTAGACCTATTATTATATTAAAAAAATTCAATAAATATATGTTTTTTGGTATCCCTCTATCTACAAAGATGAAAGAAGGAAGGTTTTACTATACATTTGATTTTATTAAAGCTAATAAAAAAGTAACTAATATTGCACTACTATCCCAAATGAAATTATATAACACAAATAGATTGTTAAATAAAATTGGAGTTATAAACAAAGAAGATTTCAAAAATTTAGTTGATAGTTTTAAAAATCTTTTAAATTAACCCCGCCAAAAGACGGGTCGTCCCGAAGGATATTTATACCTGTATTATATCACAAACAAAACTAAAGGTCAAATCTACATATGAAAATAGTTATTATTAAAACATCAGCACTTGGTGATATCCTCCATACTTCATTTATACTTCAGTTCATAAAATCACACATCCCAAATGCCCATATCTCATGGGTAATTGAATCTAGGTTTGCTGGTATATTATCTAATCACAAAGATATAGATGAACTAATCACTATAAATACAAAAAACAAAAGTATAAAAAACATACTAAAAACTATAAAAGACCTAAGAGCTCTTAAAAAGCAGAATAACTACGATATAGCTATAGACTTTCAAGGATTACTCAAATCTGCAATAACATCTAAAATACTTTGTAAAAATAATAACGGCTATGACAAAAACTCTATAAGAGAAAAAGTAGCTTCATATCTATATAAAAATAGCTTTGACATCGCATACCATAGTAATACCATAGATAGATATAGAGAATTACTCAATAAGTCTCTTAATATAAATGTTTCAAAAGAAGATGTCTTAGCTAAGAAAAACTCTTGCTTTTATAGCCAAGAATCAACTAATAGCATAAAACCTTTCTTATCAGATGAGAAAAAAAATATCATATTCATAGTGGGTTCAACTTGGGAAAGTAGAATTTATCCAAAAGAAAGGTTTTTAAATATTGCTAAAAATCTTGAAAATACTAATATATTAGTACCATATGGAAATACCGAAGAAAAAAAATTTGGAGAGTATTTACAAAGAAACAGTCATAATGTAAAAGTACTACCAAAGCTATCTCTTGATAAACTCAAAGCTATTATTTCAAGTGCTGACTTGTTAATAGGTAACGATACAGGTCCTAGCTATATTGCATGGGCTAATAATATTCCTAGTATAACTATCTTTGGTCCTACTCCAGCTTCTAGGATATATGAGAGTAATATTCATAAACTAATAAAATCAAGCTCTATAGTAGACCACTATAACCTTAATAAAAATGATTTTTCTATTAATGAAATTAGTGAAGATAAAATAATAAAAATTGCACAAGAACTGCTAAATCAATAATTAAAGGATTTTATGGTATTTTATAAGGAAATACATTACGAGGAGATACCTATTTGAGACTATTATATGACTTTAAAAAACAGGGTACGAGAACAAATTTAAAACTTTCCCATATCGGTGGATTTTTGATGTTAAGTGAGAGACAAAACTTAGATTCATTTTTCCAGTGGCAACGAAATTCTTTGGTATATAGCTCATTTTTAAGACACTATCCAATAATTTTTACAAAAAGTACTATACATTCGAATAAATATTTAAGTACACATAAAGATGTCAATTCTAAAATCAAAAAAATATCTAAGTTCATAGATATAAAACTACCAAGTGTAAAAACACCCATAACAATAAAATGTAAAATCGAAAATAATGAAATACAAAAAGTAATCTTTGATAAAGAGCAAAAACACTTATTTGATAACAACACTATTTATACGAACCAAGTATCACCTATGGCAGAAATAATTTTTGATAAAATCCTAGAAGCAAATAAAAATACTATTATAAATAGGTATCAATATAAATTTGCGTCAAAATTAGCAGTTGAGTTTAACAACAAAGTTAATTATGTAAATTTAATTCAAAATAGCCATAAATATGACTTACCATATCATACACCTACAATAATAGTATCTTTTGAAAAACTACAAAAATTAGACTGGACAAAACTAAAAAATCTTTTTGAGACTAAGACTTCAGTTCTAGCTAATACTTTCTACGTAAAACTAGCTATTAACTCAGGTGGCGAAATCAATGTAATGATGAATGAAGAAAACTTCAAAAGAAAATTAAATATTTTAATAGATGGTACATTAAAAGCAAATATCCAAGATGCAAACTTCTTAATACAAAAAAAAGTGAACTTTAATAAGAATGAAGAGTTAACACACCTAGGGTTTATATACTACATAAAAAATCCCAAAAATATAAAAAGAATAGATATTCATGCTCAAATATACTCTGATGTTAATCAAACTACTTTTTTAGGAAGTTATATATCTAAGAAATTAGAAAATAAAGTACTATCACTAATAGATGAAGAAAAGATAATAAACCTATGTAAAATATTTGCTAAGGCTGGATACGAAGGTCCTATTAATTTTGACGCTATTATCAATGATAAAGAACAGTTAGAATTCATCTATGACTGTAATCCTAGAATGACTGGAACACTGCCAAGTATTGCTATATATGATTACTTCAAGAAGAAACACGATATCAATATAGATGTAATAGTTCCTATTGGGTATAGGGGCAATTTATATTATCCAGATATTGATGCAAAATTAGAAGAACTAGACTCAAAAAACTTACTTTTTACTAAAAAAAATAATAAAGGTGTACTATTAATTCCAAGTTTTGTAAGAAGTGATTCTTATGATATGTGGTTTATAAATATGGGTAAAACAGAGATAAAAGCATTTGCAAAAGAAGGACTTGTTGAGTCCTTCTCAATTAAAGAAAAGAATTTTCATACTGGTATCTATTTTTAGATTTCTTCTAAAGATAGATCAAAGTTGTTTGATATTTTAATTATATGGTTATCTGGTACTTTATTCCAGTTACTAGTCACTTCATTAAGTTTTTCGGATACCACCAAAATAGATTTTGATTCCCCAAGAATACTAAATATATTATTTATAAATGAGAACTTACCCATTTTAGAATAATAAAGACTAAGTGGTTCTCCACCATTGTTAGAGTATCTTGAAGCAACTACAAATTTTCCATCACTTATATTTACGTTTATATTAGCAGGCTCTTTCTCCCCTATTTCTTCTAATAGCGTATTTATTACTTCTATAGTTTTTTTTATTGCCTTTGCTACATTTTCTTCATCATATTTATCATACTTATGTAAAAAGTCTAGGAACAGAGCAAAAAAATGTTCACTATCTGTTGAACCTTTTATCCAGTTATAAGACTCATCGATTAAAAAAGATCTTAGTTTTCTTTTGATTTTATGAAAGCTTGGAATATTTCCATTATGCATCATAAGCAAGTTTTTATAGATAAAAGGATGTGTATTTGATCTACTTATATGACCGACACTTGCATCTCTAATATGTGCAGAAAAACAATTACTTGAAATCTTTGAAAGAATCGACTGTATATTTCTGTCATTCCAAGCAGGTCTTATAGTTAAATAAAGTCCTGGCTCAGCACTAATACTATCATCATACCAACCTACTCCAAAACCATCTCCATTTGTAGGTATTAATCTCTCTTTTGATCTTTGACTTTGTACAACTAAAGAATTTGTAGGACGCGAAATCAAGTCCCATAATACTTCTTTATTATGACCTTTGTAGCACATAAATCTACACATTAATTATTCCTTTTAGGTATGATGAATGATGTTGGACAATAAGCCAATTATTGTCTATTTTTTTATATACATATGTATATCTTGCTTTTATTTCAATTTTTTGTTTATTTGTAAATTTATACACACCTGAATTAATAGCTATATCCCCATGGTTTTGTATGTTATAAGTTTCCAAAACAACAGTATAGTTTTTCATCAAAAATGGTTTAAAATAATTTCTTTTTGTTTCAGGATTTGGACATACGTCGAAACTAAAAGTGGGTAATAATACAGAATCTTTTGCATATAACGAAATCATATCGTCTAAATTTTGAGTGGAAAGTGCGTTACTCCATTTATCAAAAAGTCCTAATATCTCTTCTTCATTCATTGTTTTTCCTATATATATAGTTTTCTAAAATCACTTTGGCACTAAGACTATCTATCTTACCATCTCTAGTATTTCTAAATACACCTTTAGCTAACTCTTTTGCATCACGACTAGAAAAATCTTCATCTTGAAATTCAACACTTTTAAAGTCAAGTAACCCAGTAAAATGGTTTATTCTATTTTCCGTATCTGGTGAGTTTGTAGGAAGACCAATTATAAGCTTATCTATATTCCACTCTTTTAATATACTTAACACATCATTTGCTGCTTGATTTCTATTACGTCTTAGCACTGGATTTTGAGGTAATACAAGTGAGTTATCAAAGCAAAAAGCAAGACCTATTCTTTTAAGACCCACATCAATACAGGCTAGTTTTTCCAAGACTATCTACTTTTTGCTTTTGATATGATATCGTTTAAAGATTCTTCATAAAACTTCAAATCTTTTTCATTTGTACTTTCAAACCTTGTTACAAGTACTGGTGTCGTATTACTAGCACGAACTAGCGCCCAACCATTTTCAAAAACAACTCTTAATCCATCAACTTTTATAATATCTTTAATGTCAAGAGTATTTTCTTTTAGTTCTAATTCAATTTTATCCATAAGTGAAAACTTCTCTTCTTCTGTTGTTTTTACTTTAATTTCTTCAGTATTATAAATAAGTGGTAATTTAGCTATTTGTTGGTCTAAGTCTATTTTTTTATACAATAATTCTAAAACCTTCATAGTTGCATATAAAGCATCATCAAAACCATAGTTTTCTTTAAAGAATATATGACCACTCACTTCAGCTGCAAGATCTGCGCCTGTTTCTTTCATTTTTACTTTTAAGTTACTATGACCTGTTTTGTACATTATTGATTTGCCAACTTTATCTATTTCATCGTACATTACTAATGAACACTTCACTTCACCTATAACAGTAGGATTCTTTATTTGTGAGCTATAAAGGACTGCTAAGATATCGCCTTTGATATTATTTTTTTGTGTTAGTACTGCTATTCTATCAGCATCTCCATCATAAGCAAATGCTACATCATAACCTTTGCTTAATTCATCTTTAACATCTATTAGGTTTTCCTCTACACTAGGATCTGGATGATGATTAGGGAAAGTTCCATCTGGAGTTTCATACATAGCTTTGTAATTAAGATTAAGTCTATCAAATATATCAAGTATTGCTGTTCCAGCTACACCATTACCACAATCAATAACTATTTTTGTATCTAGGTTTTTCAAATATGAAAACTTATCTACTATATAATCAATATATTTTGACTTCATATCTACTGAAGTATAATTTATATTATCTAAAATCTCTATGTGTGTGTTATCTACTATTTTGTCACCTAAAGCATATATGTCATCACCAAAAAAAGGTAGCTTATTTATAGTGATTTTAAAGCCATTATATTCAGGAGGATTATGTGAACCTGTAATCATAACAGACCCACCAACCTTGTATCCAAAGTCTATGAAGTTTGCAAAATAATTTGTGGGAGTTGCCACCATACCTATATTAATGACTTTTACGTTTGCTTTATTAAACCCACTACAAAGATACTCAAAGAGCTTTGGTGAGTGGGTTCTTGCATCATATCCAATAACTACATATTCACCATGTTTTTTTACTTCTTGACCAAGATAATAACCAATAAGTTTAACACTAGTTTCGTTTAACTCTTTTTCGTAAATTCCTCTTATATCATATTCTCTAAATATTGTTTTTGTCATAAATTTCCTAATCTGATAAATAATATTCTATTGTCGAAACTACTCGCACATTTTTAATCTCTGGAGTATAATAATCTTTAGAATATATTGAAAAAGTACCTTGATTTGCTTTTTTGATTTTACCTAATGTACTTTGAGAATCTTTTGCAAACTTTTCGGCTACTTTTCTTGCATTTTTTGTAGCTTCTTCTATCATTTCTGGTTTAATGTCATTAAGTTTTGTAAAAGAGTATGAAGTTCTGTGTTCATAATCTCTTACTATAGTTACACCTTGTTGACCAAGTTCAGATAGTAGTTCCATTATACTTTTGATTTTGAGTACATTTGATGAGTGAACTGTGATACTTTGTTTTCCTGAATATCTAAAATTTGCTTTATTATTTCCATAAGAATTTATATATTTATCTTCAATTATTGGAGCACTTGAAGAAATCTCTTTTTCATTAACACCATTTTTAATTAAAAAAGTTTTGATCTTTTTGGCATTTGATTTTAAAGATATATAAAGCTCATTTAAGTCATTATTTACAACATTGTAACTTATCGGCCAAGTAATTACATTAGCATCATATTCACGTTCAGATAGACCTTTTACTACAACTGTTCTTTCTTTTTCTTTTATTTCAAGAAGTGCCGAAGATAGTATGAATGCTCCCAAAGATATAAAAATACCAAGTACAAAAAGTCCAATAAAATTATTTTTCATTTATATTTACCAATCTATTGATTGAAGTTTACCAACACTTAATGGAAACATAAATGATCTATTTGTAGCAATATCTATTATCATAAGAGCTGATTGGTTTTTGAGATGTTTTATATGTAATATATGAGTTCCAGTATAACTAAACCTTGGATACATATTTTGTCCTACAGTTGTAAGTGGTCTTATAAAATCTGTATTAGTAGAAATCATATATAGATTAAATGTATTTGCACCAAACTCACTATACTTATCACGACTAGCATATACTATATAGTTTTTGAAGCTATCACATGAACTGTTGTTTCTACTATGATGCACCATTTGTTCAAGTTCTTCCCCGTCTTGTTTTATCGAAAATATATTTGGATACCCTAATAAATCCGATACAAATACAATTCTATCGTTATCAATAAAGTGTCCACTTACATCAGTTCCTCTATGAGTTGTGATTTTTGTATTCATTTTTGTTTCAATATCATACATATAGATATCAGGCTGATCATCAGGAGCCATACTAAGAAGTAGTTTTTTACCATCACTACTTACATCTGAGCATATTATCATTCCATCAGATGCCATGATTTTTGTTCTTTTACCTGTTTTTAATTCATACTTTATAAGAGTTGGTCTATCATCTATATATGAAGTATAATAAAAAGCATCTTGCTCACTACTAGCCCACTTAGGAAAGATATTAAGACCTCCATTTTTTACAAGAGTTTGTGAATATGTAAGAGTATAATCAGAGATTATTATATCTGCACCTTTACCTTTAGTATACTTGGAAAAAATCACATATCTATTAATAAAACCTATACTATCATATCCAAGGAAATCATTAATATCACTTACTATTTTATGAATCAAGAATGGATATTTCTTTATATTTGAAGTTTTATAAGTTTTTTGTAAGACCACTTCCATGTCATTCTTAACTAAGCTTATATCACAAATAAGAATACTATTTTCTAAATAAACTTTATATTCTAATAAATAATCAATCTCTTTTAAATCATTATTTATACTTTTTATAGGTTCAAAGTGAGAGCTTACAGCAAAATCACCTATTAATAACTTATCTATTTTTTCTACTGTTTTATTTTCTAATTCTGATTTGTTTATGATTTTGATTTTTGTTTTTTTGTCTATCTTTTTTACAATCTCTAATGTTGCATCATAAGCAAAAACAAAATTTATTACTACTAAAAAACTAATTATTTTTTTAATCATTTTCTTCATCCTTTAATATAATTTGCATCGAAACTTTATTATTAGGTTTATTAAAAGTAACATTCTGCATATCTTTTAAAAATTTCTCTAATTTCTGATTAAACAACTCGCTATTTGAGAACTCAAGTACCTTATAATTCATCTTAGCATCTTCATTTATATTAACTGATATTGTAGCTTCGTTACCTGAAGCAGTGGCTATTGTATTTGTCCAATGAAACTTAAAAATATCTTTAATATAACCTGAATATTTATCTGTATATTTCTTGTTATTTGTATCTTTGGAACTAATAGTTTTATTACCATCTAAAAGATCTGATAACTCTTTAGATATACTTTTTATATCTTTTTCGGGAATTTTTATTACTTCAAGTTTTTTAGGAACTTCTTCTTTAGGAGCTTGCTTAATTACTTTTGTAACTTTTGGTTTCTCTATTTTTTTTAACTTCACATCATCAAAGATATTCTCAAGCTTTACTCTTTTGATTTTTTCTTTTGTAATTTCTGGTTGTTTTGGCTTCTCTTTTTCAGCTTTTATAGGCTGAGTTTTTTTTATAGGTGGAACTGAATTAGTTTTCTTCTTAGCTTGTGATATTATTGATATTTCTATAGATTTTTCTTTCTTTGAAGTAAAATCTTCATTTTTAGGTTTAAAATCATTTTTAAAAATCAAAACCAAAATAAATATATATAAACTGACACTGAGTGTAGAAGCAATTATCATATAAATTTTATTATCACTCATATATCACCTTCATTTTCTTCATATAACCAAGGGGATTGTATCAACCCAACTTTAATATATTTTAAATCTATAAAAAGCTCATTTTATTTACATAAAAATACTACAAAGTTTCCCCACTTGAATATTATGTCCACATTATTGAAACCACATTCAAGTAATAGCTCTTCGTTTTGTTTTAAAGTAAGTGGCACAAGTACATTTTCTAAAGCTTCTTTTTTATTAGCAATTTCAAGTTCACTATAACCATTTTGTTTTTTAAACTCATAATATATTTCAGTTATATCTTTGTTAATATTTTCATCTTCAAAAACTATTTTTTCACTCATTATGAAAAATCCATTTTCACTTAAGTTTCTACTTATCTTTGAAAGTAATTGTTTTCTTTTTTCTAATTGTATAAACTGCATAGTGTAGTTGCACACTATAAAATCAAATTCTACAAAAGCATACTCTAAACAATCTTTATGAATGAATTCACATTTAATACCATATGCGTCTGCTTTTTGTCTTGCTCTTTGTATCATAGGAAGTGAACTATCAATACCTGTTAAACTTAACTCTTTATTTCCAACCAAATTCAAAAGCATATTACCAGTGGAACACCCAATATCAAGTACTTTTGAATTTTTACTTGCATTTTTCAAAATAAGTTTAGATATTAACTCCATTGTCTCTTTATAAAATGGAATTGATCGTACAAGCATATCATCAAATACACTAGCTACTTCACTATCAAATTCAAACTTTTTGGGGGTTACAAATACATTATCTCTCATCAAAGTAACTCAAAGCTTTTTCTTTATCTTGTGATATTTGAGATTTAAGCTCATCTAAAATCTCAAATTTTTTATTCTCACGTAAAAATTTCATAAAGTATATTTCACTCTCTAAACTTACAGGTTCTTCAAACTCTTCTAAAATATGTGACTCAATACTATATTCATTGTCTACACTTAACCTATTCCCTACAAAAGATATACTATTATAACTTTTATTATCAAGAACCGTTTTTGTTATATAAACTCCATTCTTAGGTTTAAGATGTGTATTATTTGATAAGTTAAAAGTAGCAAAAAGTTCTTTAGATCCAAGTCCATTACCCTTGATAATATTTGCTTTAAACCCATAATATCTACTAAGATATTCTTTTACTAGATTAACTTGTCCATCACTAATAAGTTCTCTTATATATCCAGAATGTACTGAAACACCTAGATGTTTTTTCTCCTTTACTATTACAGTATTAGTGAAAAGTTTCTTTAGATTATTCATACTATATTTTCGGTCTTTACCAAAATAAAAGTCATAACCAACAACAATTTTTTTTAAGTTTGGAAAATATTTCTTTAAAAACTGAACAAAAGAAATATCATTTAAGCCTCTAATTTCATTAAACTCTAGCTCAATAACTTCTTTTTTAGAATACTTTTTTTTATCGTTATATAATGTCAAGTTCGGTATTTTCTTGCCAACGACAATTAAAGCAGAATTATGACAAAGCTGTTCAATAAGCGCTTGATGGCCTAAATGGATTCCATCAAAGCTACCCAAAGCAATAGAATTAATATTCTTATATGTTTTCATAATTTTGCGCTTCTTTTATTAATTGAATATAATTTAAAGGCATAAAGCCCAAGAAAGAGTATAGGAAGAACAATAGCAATTTCAGGGTTTACCACACTATTACTAGCCATTTCTATAAGAATAAACAATATTGCCCAAACAACTAAAGAAACAGAAATAAGTAAAAATGACAACAAACTAGTATTAAAAAAGCGTCCACTAATAGGTATATAATAAAAAAATATCAGCAATAAAAAACAAGCAAAAAATGGAAATATTACACTACTATAAAGAATGGTCTTTAATCTACTGTTATCAAAGTTTTGCTCACTAAAGATTTTTATTATTTTAACAGCTTCAACAATAGATGTAGTATCACTATTTGAAAAAATATTATCAATTATCTTAGGGTCAAAATTATGTAAAGTTTTAAAAGTTGGTAAGTTTTTGATTATGATAGCTTTTTTATTTATTGACATTTTACTTTTTTTATACATAACTTCTACATCTTCAAGTAACCAATAAGAGTCTTTAAAAACAGCACTATTAGCTTTGACAATCTTACTTAAATCAGAGTCTTGCAACTCATAAATAATTACATTATATGCTTTTTTGTCATATATAGAAAGCTTTTGTATATAAATATAGCTATCAAAATGTTTAATAAAAATATCTTTTGTATTTGTAGTTGCTTTTGAATATTTTAATATATTTTTAGCATACTGGCCAGAATATACTAAATTTGTAAAACCAATACTTAAATGTGCAAATATCATTAGTATAGAAAACAAAAAGATAGGTTTAATCGCCTTATTTCTAGATATTCCAAGTGCAAACATAGCAACAAGCTCAGAACTTCTAATCAAACTAAGTTTAGTAAAAACCATAGCAAAGATAAGTGAAATAGGTAATGTAAGACCTGAAGCTTCAATAAATTTATAAAAGATATATAGTATTTGTAAATTTGCTGAATTAGGTAAATCTTTATAATTACTAAGTAAATCTAGACCAACGTAAAAAAGCTCTAAAGCAAAAAAAACTATCACTAGAAACTTTATGTATCTTAATAAAATATATCGGTTAAATAACTTCATCACAAATGTTTTTTCTCGTATGTTTTGAAGAGATAATATTGATATCATCTTTTATAAGCGTACTTAGTAAGGAAAAGCTATGTTTTTTTATTTTTTCTAAACACTGGATTTGAGATTTTGGAAAATCATTTAATACATAATTAGCAACTTGTTCATTAATTGGTTTTGATATTCCAATTCTTACTCTTGTGTATTTATTGCCTATGTGATTATCTATAGATTTAAGTCCATTATGACCACCTGTTCCACCACCTAGTTTAAACCTAATAGCTCCAAAGTCCAGATCTAAATCATCTTGATAAACAACAACTTTATCTATATTATAATAGTTAACAACACTAGCTACACTTTTACCTGAATCATTCATATAAGTAGTCGGTTTTAAAAAATATAGATCGCCAAATTTATAAAGATCACCGAAAAATTTAGATTTTGAAATATTGTTATAAGCAGGAAGATTTTCTAAAATATAATCTATTATCAAAAATCCAATATTATGTCTATTGTTTTGATATTTAGATCCAGGATTCCCCAACCCCACAAAAAGACAAGACATTACTTAGAGCTAATTACTCCAGTAACAGAAACACTTGGTTGTTCCATTATAGTAACACCTTTAGGTATTTCTAAATCTCTTATTAGAATAGAATCTCCAACATCTAATTTAGAAACATCTACATCAAAACTATTTGGAAGATTTTTATCATCACATTTGATTTTTAATCTTCTTTTATTAGTCATTAAAATACCCTTGTTCTTAAGACCGATTGGAGTTCCAGTTAATTTAACAGGTACTAAGTATTTTGAAACTAATCCAGGTACTACAATTCTTAAGTCAACATGTAAAAATTCATTTTTTACAGGATGTCTTTGATAGTCTTGAATTATAACTTTTAGGTTATCATTACCTATTTTAATATCAAATGCAAGAGTTTCTTTATTTTTAATAAACTTTAAAAATTCATTATATTTGAATGCAATATTCAAATTATCTTGTCCTTTTGCATATACATTAGCAATTAGATAACCATCTTGTCTAAGCTTTTTAGTTTCGCTTTTTGCAATACTCTCTCTAACTATACCTTCAATCACGATATTTTTCCTTTTTTATATGTTTGAGAAAATAAATTCCTCTTCACAGTCTTGAGCAGACAGTTCAAAGCACTGGTGCTTTTATTACACACTGTTACTTAAAGATTTGGGTAAATTAAATCTTTAGAAAATCAATCATTAAATAACTTTCTAAAAATCTATGTATTTAATAAAAAAATATTTGAAGAGAGTAAAAAAGATGGCCGGGAGAGGGAGATTCGAACTCCCGGAGGTATGACCCTCACCGGTTTTCAAGACCGGCACATTCGACCACTCTGACATCTCCCGGTAAATGGAGGCGACACCCGGATTCGAACCGGGGATCAGAGCTTTGCAGGCTCCTGCCTTAGCCACTTGGCTATATCGCCTCAAAACTCTTCTCCAAATTAATAAACTTATTTGGTGGTGCCCGGGGCCGGACTTGAACCGGCACGAACAAAATGTTCGAGGGATTTTAAGTCCCTTGTGTCTACCAATTTCACCACCCGGGCAAATATTCAAACAATCAAAATCAAATGGAGCGGGAAACGAGATTCGAACTCGCGACCCCAACCTTGGCAAGGTTGTGCTCTACCACTGAGCTATTCCCGCAATTAAATATATTCTGACGATTTGAAGCCGTAATTATAACAAACAAAAACCTGTTTGTCAAAGAAAAAAATTGTTTTTTTTGAATTTAAAAACAAAGTATTCATAAAACTTAACTTTATGAATACTTGCTTCTTATTTAGAGCAACAAATACCTAGCTATTTGTCATCTCTTCCATTTTTTGAAGTTGTACCCACTTCTTATCTACTCTCTTTTGCCATTCTTCGATAATATGTTCATTACCTGGTTTAAACAGATGTTTAAATCTACCTTGAATCGCTAAATAGTCTTTTATAGGAACAATATTTTTAGGTCTATAGTTAATAGTATATACTCCATTTTCTATTTCATATAATGGAAATGCTAATGAATCAGTAGCAAGATCAGATACTGTTATAGTCTGATGAGATGGAAATCTCCATTCAGTTGTACAAGCACTCATAGCATTAACAAATGTAGGACCATTTATTTCTAAAGCTTTTTGAAACTTCATTATCATATCTTTCCACTTATTAGGAGCTACTTGAGCTACATAAGGAGCTCCATGAGCTGCCATAATACCTATCATGTCTTTTTTTGTAGTTTTATTACCAATACTTTGACTACCTGCTGGAGTTGTAGTTGTTGACGCTCCAACTGGTGTAGAAGAACTTCTTTGACCTCCAGTATTTGCATAAACTTCATTATCAAGACATACATAAGTAAAGTCATGACCTCTTTCAACTGCACCACTTAAAAACTGAAAACCTATATCATAAGTAGCACCATCACCACCAATTGCAAGTACCTTTGTATTTTCAGCATTCTTATTAAGTCTACCTTTTCTCTCAAGTACTTTATAAGTTTCGGCTATCGCACCAGCAGAAGTTGCTGCATTTTCAAATCCAATATGTATCCAAGATGTATCCCAAGCAGTATATGGATAGACTGCTGTACAAACTTCCATACAACCAGTTGCATTTGCAATCACAAGGTTATGATCAGTACAGTTAACTAGTTCTCTAACGATAATTGAGTGAGCACAACCTGGACATAAAAGATGAGCACCTTCAAGTCTTTCATTAGCTGTTGAAAATTGTTTTAAATTTTTTATTATTTTACTCATTTTGAACTCTCCATATCAAAGAAACTAAGTTTTGGACCTCTAAGCCCACTGAACTGTTGAACTGGAGTTGTAAGTTTACCAGCATCAGCATTTGCCTGAATTTCTTTAGCTATTTGTTTTAAATCTGCTATAGTAGTATCTCTGCCACCCAACCCATAGATATAATTATTTATTACTGGTTTAGTATCATTTGTATATATAGCTGCTGTAACTTCGTTAAATAGCATACCAAGTGCTCCACCTGGAGAACTTCTATCAAGTATACCAATTGCTTTTACATTTTTAAGAGCGTCTGCTATTTTGTCATAAGGGAATGGTCTAAACACACGAGGAGCTACAATACCAACTTTAATTCCCTCTTCTCTAAGCTGTCTTGCTGCCTCAATTGAACTTTCTATAGTTGTTCCAAGTGCTACTATAGCAATTTCGGCGTCTTCCATCATATAAGATTCAACTGCGTTATATTTTCTTCCAGTTAGTTTTTCGAACTCTTCAAATGTATCTTCTATTACATTTATAGAATCCATTATTGCTTTATGTTGTTTTGCTTTGTGTTCGAAATGCCAATCTTCTTCTGTTTGTGCACCATAAGTAACAGGTCTAGCAAAATCAAGTAATGAATCAACTGCTTCAAAGTCACCAACAAATTTTCTTGCAACATCATCTTGAAGTGGAGCTACATTTTGAGCTGTATGAGAACAGATAAATCCATCTTGATGAACCATCACAGGAAGTCTTACATTCTTATGTTCACCAATCTTAAATGACATTAAAGTCATATCATAAACTTCTTGTTGGTTAAAAGTACAAAGATTAATCCATCCAGCATCACGGCCCAGATACAAGTCTGAATGATCGCCATTTACATTAAGTGGAGCTGCTAAAGCTCTATTTGCTACATTTAAAACTACAGGTAGTCGCATGCCTGAAGCTTGATAAAGTACTTCGATCATAAGAGCAAAACCCTGTGAACTTGTTGCTGTTGTAACTCTTGCACCTGCTGCACTTGCTGCAACACAAGCACTCATAGCTGCATGTTCACTCTCAGTTCTTATATATTCACCATCAACATATCCATTAGATAAATAGTCTGCATAATTTTGAATAATAGGAGTTGATGGAGTTATAGGGTAAGCAGCCATAATATCAACTTCTGCTTGTCGTAAAGCTTGTGAACTAGCCATCGCCCCATCCCAAAACTCAACTTCTTTTAAAACATATTCTTTAGACATTGTTTGTATTCCTTTTTATACGCTTTTTGGAAATGAATTCCAAAAAGCTGCCCTCAGCGGACAGCTTACGGTGCTAGCACCTTTTATTCGTTAGTATTTTTTAATTTTTCATTCTGTATTAGTTAAAGTCTAAAAAGACTTTAACTATAGTTTACTTTTGAACTATGCTTTTTTTTCTTTTTTCTTTTTTTCTGGCCATGATGCTAATGCTGAATCTTCAACTGTAGCTTCTTCGTACATTATTAGTGATTTTGGATTTGTAGGACAAACGTCTGCACATATACCACATCCTTTACAATGATCATAATCAATACCTTGCATCTTCTTTTCTTCTGAAAGAATTGCACTATCTGGACAATACACCCAACAGTTTTGACAATGAATACAAACATCACTATTATAAATAGGCTTAACAACTCTCCAAGAAGCTGTACTTGCGCTAAATGAACTAAAAAGCGAATAATCTCTATCCGATTGTGCTGTATTTACTAAATCTTGCATGCTATTTTCAAACGGATTTAAAAGTGCTGCGTCATTGACTTCATCCCAACCTACATTTGCCATTAAATATCTCCTTTTTATACACTTTAAGGAAGTGAATTCCTTAAAGCTGTCCTCATCGGACTGCTCAAACGACTAGTCGTTTTATACGTTATTAATCAATATATTTCTAATTTATATAACTTTTTTACCTTAAACTACTTCTTCGTATGCTCTTTGAATTGCTTTTAAATTTGCGTCTACAATCTTTTGTGGGAATTTAGACAAAACTTTAATTATCGCATTTTTAAAATAATCTATCTCAAACATACCAGAAACTTTCATCAAAGCCCCTAGCATAGGAGTATTTGGAATAGCTCTACCTATAGTTTCTTGAGAAATTTTCATACAATCAAGAGTATATACTCTTTTTTCATCTAAATTTGGTAATTTTTCTAATAACTCTTTTTTACTTAAATGAGTTGTAATTATATATTTTGTATCTTCTTTTTCATTTGCTGTAATATTACCAATGAATGCCAAAGCAGGATCAAGTACCAATACATAATCAGGTATCATAAACTTTTCATGATTAAGTATAGGTTTATCATCTATTCTATTATAAGCACTCATAGCAGCACCTCTTTTAGCAGATCCATAAAAAGCAAAGGCTTGAACTTGCTTACCAGTATCAGATACTATATCACCCAGACCTTTAGCTCCAGTTACGGCACCTTGACCGGCACGAGAATGCCATCTAATTTCTAACATAAAGTCTCCTTAGGACACAAAAATTTCCATATTATAACAAATAAGTTTATGTTTTTTTCTTTATTTATATAACTTATATTAATAAATATTTAGAGACCTAAATATTTTTCTTTAATAATTTCTCTCATAGCTTTAAATATTAGATATTTATCAACCAAGATATCTTCAAAATACTCTTTTAATATGTTAGCATCTCCACCAGTAAGGTATATTTTCTTTTTACCTAAACTTTTAATTAATAAGACTATAGATTTTATTACTCCACAGCTAAGAGCTTCATCTGTATTTTGAGGTATAATATCAATATTAGTAGGTTTTAATTTGGTTTGAAGTTTATTTGATACTGTCAAAAAGCTTTTTTGATAAGCAGTTAATCCTGGCAGTATATATCCACCCTTATGCTCACCCTTATCCATTAAGTCTATAGTGATAGCACTTCCAGCATCAACTATAATACCATCTTCAAGATAATTACAAAGAACTTGTCTATCAATCCCAAGTCCTTTATATTTAGTCTTGATATTAATATAAGGAGACAAATTTATTGCATTCAAATTTTTTTCAAAAATAGAATCTAAAGATGAGTTTACATTAACATAAAAGAATTTTTCATCAGGGAAGTTCAGTTTTTCTGATACTTCCTCAGTACGTAATATATTAAAGTCATAAAACTTTATATTTGTATTTCCACAGTCACAAAGTATCAAACAAACTACTTAAATAAAAATGATTTATCTTCCACATAAAGAGTATCGTTAGAAAAGAAACTTTTACCTTCTATCTCACCAAAAAGTTTCATAGTTTTATTATTATCGTAATCTATTAAAAATCCTGATTTCTCCAAGATATATAATTTATTATTTACCATAGATGCATTAATGAAATTTGCAAATTCATATTTTTTCTCATATATTTTTTTTAAGTTATCATTTAACTCGACAATTCTTGAATCTCTTGTTAGAATATAAGTTTTATTTAGTGTTGATATCACTTTTTTTACTTCATCACTGTATTCACTTATGTAGTTTTGATTTAGTGCAATTACTTTGTGTCTTGAAGCAACAATTATTTTATCATTTACTAATTCTAAATGAATAATATTGTTAAAAAAGTCCTCATTTGATAAAGATATTTGATTTTTAATTTGTCTGTTTCTACTATCCAAAAACACTATTTCTCCATTAAGTGTTGGATAAATGACAATACTGCCCAAGAATAATGGTTTTGGTATATCTTTTGTACCACTAATAGCTTCTTTATACGACTCTTTAAATAATCGTTTTTTATTTTGTATACTATACAAAGTTATTGAATTATCTACAAATAGTACTGCTAGTTTATCTTCTTTGACACTAAGACTAATGATTTTAGTGTCAAAGTTAAATGCACTAATCGTAGTATTCTTATCTTTTATAGCAATACTTTTAAAGTCTCTTGTAAGGACTTGTAAGTCACCATCAGCAAATATTAATTTCTCGTCTTCTTCTATATTATATTTTTTATTTTTAGTTAGAGCAAAACCGTCAAACGTAGCACTTTGCAAATCAGTGTAAAGAACTTCTAAAAAACCTATACTAGATATTTTGTCATCAACTATAGGATTAAAAGATTGTTTACAGCCAATAAGCAGTAATGCAAATAAAAATACAATATTTTTCATAAATACTACTTGTAGTGCTTAAGCATATTTGTATACTCACTCAGAGTCGAATCAAAACCAAAACTTTCAAGTTTTCTTTTTGCTTTTTCGATTTCACCTGATTTAAGAAGCAATACTACTTCATTCAGTCTTGCATATTCAGGAAAAATCTTTCCGTCTTTTGTATATTTATTTATTTTCTTGTCGTCACCTGAAGATAATGCTACATAAAATGAACTAAGATCTTTAATTACTTTATTAGAAGAATTACTAGCAAGATTTGAAAGTGTTGCTATATCATTATTTTTCATTGCATTTTGATACAAATAAAGACTATAAAGAGATTTATTATTATTTTTAAAAACTTCAACATCAGCAGTAGAATTTGCATCATTTAATAAATTCAAGTAAGCTACATTTGCTTTTTCTAGTTTAGCTTTACTCATATAGTCATTTATCAAATACCCAGCAACTCCAACAACTATTAATATAAGTATTGCAAAAAGATACTTTCTATATTTTCTAAAAATCCTCTCACCTCTAATAAATCCTTCTAAAAATTGCTCTTCAGTTGAGATTCCTTTTTTAATTGCATTTAAGTTTTCTTTTATTGACATTTATAATCCTAAGTTTTTTATTACGCAGTATGATATCAAATCAAATTAAAACATCAATCTCTTCTTGCGTGAATCCTGACTTTAATCTAGCACTTACATTAACATAAGGCTTTTTTTTCTTTGCACCTGGCAAAACAGTCTCAACTATATCAAAATAGCTTTTAGGGTCAATCCCCTTTTGTTCACAAAAGTACTTAAACCAAAAGTCACCCTTTTTTACATGTGAAACTTCCTCTTTCAATATAATCTCTATACTTTGCTTTAGCTCTTTTGCAAATTCATCATTTATATTTCCAAGCTTTGCAATCACTTTTGGACTAGAATCAAGTCCTGAGGCTTCAAGATATCTTGGGACTACTGCTATTCTTGAAACAATATCCAGACACCTCATCGATGTTTCAAACAAAAATGAATGAACATCAAAAGAGCCGTATGTATATCCATACTTAACAAGAAGTTTTTCTAGTGATAAGAAATGTCTTATCTCATCATTTGCCACATCAATCCAATCATCATAAAACTCTTTTGGCTGATTTTTGAATCTATAAGCTGTATCAAGAGCTAAGTCTATAGCTGAGTATTCTATGTGAGCTACTGAATGACATAAGTAAGCTTTACCTTCAATTGAACCTAATTTTGATCTTTTAGAAAGTTTTTTAGCATGTACCACATTAAGATGTTCACTATAAGAAGGTGAACTAAATACTACACTCTCTTGATTATGCTTAAAAGTAGTTTTGTTAGTTTTATAACACTCAAAGAATTCATTAAATTTAGCTATTTTAATCTCAGGTTTGACTGATGTTAAAATAGCTTCTAAAGATGAAAAAAACTCCACTTATTAATCTATACTTGTCACTATCATCATTCCAGATGTATAACTATACCCATACCCATATCTTTTTGCTGAGCTATATCCACTTGAGCCTGAAGTTATCGGTATAACATCAATTATGTTATACCCCTTAGAAATAAGCTCATTACAAGTATCTTCTACCTTTTTAGCTAACTCTTCTCCATCAACTTTATCAGTAGGCTTAGCACCTGAAATTAAACTTTTTTTTACCTGTTTATTAGAGTCAATAAAAAATGTTTTAATCTCTTTCATTAATGAAGCTCACTATTTAATTTTACTTCTTTAGTACTTCTTCTTGCTATTATTTGACCTGTTTGAGAATTTTGTCTAAAATGTATACCATTTAATCCAGATATATCAAGACCTTTTACTATCTCTTTATATTCATTGATATCTTTGTTTACTTCTTTGATTTTGTTATATTCATCCTGTGAAAGATATATCTTTGTACCCTCAAGTAAAGACAATCCAGCATCAATAATACAACCACTTCCTAGAGGTATACCTGTAACTGAGTTTGCACCAAGAAGAGTGTTCTCTCCTATTGTTATAGGGTTTCCATTAGTACCACTAAGCACTCCAAGTATACTTGCACCACCACCAACATCTGCACCTGCTTTTACTACAGCTGAACTACTTATTCGTCCCTCAACCATTACAGCTCCAGTTGTCCCTGCATTGAAGTTAATATAGCTAGCTCCTGGCATTACAGTAGTCCCTGCCGCAAGGGCAGCTCCAAATCTTACTCTTGATGTATCTAGTACTCTTGTATTATCAGCTGGAATTATATGTTGTAAGAATCTTGGAAACTTATCTACAAAATCAATACTAGGATATTCCCCTCTAAGCTTTAGCTCTATCTCTTCAACTCTAAGCCATTCAAGATCGATTGGATAATTACCACTCCAAGCAACATTTTGAAGTAACCCAAAAGCACCATCAAGATTAAGACTTCTTAATTCTGCTTTATTCTGTGACAAGGCATAAAGTTTTAAATATACACTCTCTACACTTTTTGGTTTTTCATTTTCGAATATAAATACTATTTTATAATCATCACAAAGCTCGTATTTTTCTTTATATAAGCCCTGAAGTATTTTGAACAAATCAATATTACTATGACCCTCTTCTCCCTCAAATGGTTCAAAATACTCTAGCACTTTATTAACTATCTTAAAATTAAGTGCTAATACAACTTCGCTAGCATTAAAGTCTATTTTAGTTCCTAATTTTGCAAATGCATCAATTATAACAGCTGCACTACCAAAGTTTTCATCCCAATTAACTAATGGAAATGTAGCTTGAAGTGTTTTATTCTCATCTATTTGAGATCTATCTACTCTACATACTCCAAACCCTAAAGGCTTTTTATAGTTATTTGAGCTTTGTATCGTTTGTATTGTTTTTTTAAATTCTTCTTTTGATTTCATTTATATATTTCCTTTAAAGTATTATTTATTTTGACAAGTCATTTTTGAGTATTATTGTTGTTGATTTATTTGCCTTAAGATATTTTTTTGCTACATCTACGATATCTTTTTTTGTTATTTTTTTGATATCATCTTCATAGTCAAGTATCACACTTACATCACCCTTAGCAAAATACTCTCCATAAAGATTAACTACACCTGAAGAGCTTTGAATAGAATGAATAAAGTCTAATTTCACATTAATTTTGATTTTTTCTAATTCTTTCTCGTCAAACTTCGCACTCTTAATGGAATCTAGAATTTTGAGTATCTCTATCTCAGCGTCTTTTGCTTCAACGCCAGTATTACAAACCCCAAGAAGCATAAACACACCAGCACTCTTAGTATCCATAGGATATGCATATATCTTAGAGAGTAGTTTCTTCTCATCTATTAACACTCTATTTAATATACTGCTTTTACCACTACTAAGAAGTTCACCTAGCATAGAAAGAGCTATCTGATCTTTATGGTTAAACTCAGGTATTTTATATGCAACAGCTACCATCTCTACTTCACTGGACTTATATATTACTGATCTTTTTTCTTCGTTTTGAGGTATTTCTTTTGTGTGATTTCTTTTGATTTCTACACTATTGTTGATCTTACCAAAATATTTTTGAGTACTTTTAAAAACTTCATCTTTATTTATATCACCAGCTACCATTACTATAGCATTACTTGGTTGATAGAATTTCTTATGAAACTCTCTTATGTCCTCTATAGTCCAAGTCTGAATATCACCCATGAATCCTATAGGTGTCCAGTGATAAGAGTGATACTCATAAGCCAAATTAAACAGCTTAAAATACAAATAACCTATAGGTGAATTATCAGTTCGCCAACGTCTCTCTTCAGCTACCACATCTCTTTCACTTTGAAACTCATCATCTTTTAAGTTAAGATTACTCATAAGCTCCGCAAAAAGTTCTAATGACTTGTCCATATTTGATGATGAACTCTTGATATAATAATGAGTATAATCAAACCCAGTACTAGCATTATTTACTCCACCAAAACCTTTAACTATTTTGTCAAACTCTCCAGCTTTTAGATTTTTAGTAGATTTAAAATTCAGATGTTCAAGCATATGAGCGATCCCACTCTTACCCATAATCTCATCACCTGAGCCTACTTGATAAAACACATCTGTAGTTATTACATTTGAGCCTTCATTCATAGGAATGGCTATGACCTTAAGCCCATTTTCTTGTGTCTGTTCATAATACTTTGGTAATACACTACTCATCAAAACTCCCATTATCGATATAAATACAAAAATAATCTTCAAAATATTTCCTAAATTAAATGTTGAAAGTATAACACAATCATATTGATAGAGACCTCTAAAAACTTGTGCTATAATCCCAACTCAAAAAATTTTAACATTAAAAATGAAATAATCTAAAAAAGAGCGACAAGTCGCGAGAGCCCTGCGCTGAGCAGTTCTTTCTAGGCTTTTGCCTAGAAAGAAGTAAAAATGAAACTATACCATTTATCACACATTGATTTAGACGGATATTCTTGTCAATATATCACAAAACAATACTTCAAAGATGCAAAATACTATAATTCAAACTATGGTGATGAGATAGATGAAAAACTAAGACAAATATTCAGAGACATAGAAAAAAATATGTATGAAGACAATCTTGTACTAATAACTGATGTAAACCTAACAGGCGCACAAGCAAACAGAGTAGAAGACCTAAAGTCAAATTCATCAAAAAGAGTAGAAATACTTCTTTTAGATCATCATCAAAGCGGCGAAGCTCAAGCCAATTTATTTGATTGGTATCATCTTGATATTACAAAATGTGCTACAAAAATTACTTATGAATATTTTGGCAAAATACTTGGCGAAAAACCTGAACTCAAACATTTTGTAGATATTGTCAATAGTATAGATATATGGCTTGATTATGAAGATACATTTGAACTTGGTAAAGTACTACTAAAACTTTTAGCTGACTCAAACGAAATAAACAGAATAATGTTTCCAGCTGATAATAACAAATATATGTTTAAGCTCCTAGATGCCGTACAATCATACTTTGAAAAAGCTGATGCCCATATAGTACTTGATGAAAGCATTCACAAAATAAAAAAACAGATTTTTAATTCTGCTAAAAACGACACACTAGATAACCTAATAGCATCTTATATAGTAGACCTACTATCACTCCAAGCAAACAAACTCGAAGTTGTATACAAAGGTCAAAAGGGAGTATTTACATATTCCCTAAGAGGAGTATCTGTGATAGGTAATATGTTCTTGAAACACAACCCTCAATATGACTTCTTTATGAACCTCTCAGGTGGCAAAAATATAAGCTTTAGAGCCAACGACAAACTTGATGTAAGTAAGCTTGCATCCGATGTATTTGGTGGAGGTGGACACAAGAATGCCAGTGGAGCTAGATACAAAGAATTCAAAGATAGCTTCATATATCAAAAAATGAGAACCCAAATAAATGAAGTGTTTAGTAAATTTTGATAAAATTTCAAGATTAAAAATAGTTAAAAGTAAATAAAGACAATAATAACTTTTTTTGGGTTAAAACCAAAGAAAATGAAAATAACTCAAATCCCAGAGCAACAAGTTGCGAGAGCACTGCGCTGAGCAGTTCTTTTCTTGGCTTTTGCCAAAAAAGAAGTAAAAATGACTCAAATGACTCAAATGCAAAAAAAAATATTCTTATGTGCAATATCAAACGTATCAAGTGGAAACTGTGGTGAAGATTGTAAATTCTGTACACAAAGTGCATATTTTGATACTGATATAAACAAATACAAATACAAAGATGAAAACGATGTACTTAATGAAGCAAAACTAGCATACAAAAACAAATCAGTAGGATTTTGTCTAGTAA
>CACVAW010000005.1 GCA_902727925.1 uncultured Campylobacterales bacterium
AGGCTATGGTACTATATACGGTGATCTTGCAAGTGCTATTAATCCTATAGGTGATATGTATAAAACTTGGATTTTTGGATTTGCTGGGTATTTAGGTGTGCCTAAAAGCATTATAATAAAGCCACCATCAGCGGACTTGAGAGAAGGTCAAAGTGATGAAGCTGATTTAGGAGCAAGTTATGAAAAAATTGATACTATACTTATTGATATGGTAGAAAATAGGGTAAGTAAAGAAGAACTTCTAAATAGATATAATAAAAATATAGTAAATATGATTTATTCAAGAGTATATAAAAACCAGTTTAAAAGAAAAATGCCACTAATTGCTAAAATAACAGAACGGACAATTGGAATGGATTTTTTGTATCCAAGAGATATAGGAATGTAAGAGTAGGGTAATATCAAAGCTACATTGCTAAAATAATAAAGGTAAAACTGTAGAATATTAAAATAGTTTCCATTATAAGAGTGACAAGTCACAAGAGCAGTGTGCTAAGCACAGCAAAGAAAGGAATTTATTTCCTCTTTGCATATAAAAAGGAATTTTTTGAAAAAAATATTATCAGGTATACAAGCAAGTGGAACCTCACATATAGGTAACTATTTTGGGATGATAAAACCTATGATTGATATGCAAGCAAATAATGACTTATTTGCTTTTATTGCAAATTATCATGCCGTTACAAGTCTTAATGAGAATATTAGTGAACATACTATGAATATGGCTATTAACTTCTTAGCTCTTGGTCTTAATCCTGATAAGTGTACCTTTTGGGTTCAATCTGATGTTAAAGAAGTATTAGAGCTTTATTGGATATTATCTGCATATACACCTTTTGGGTTACTTGAACGTGCTCATAGTTTTAAAGATAAAGTAGCTAAAGGGATACCAGCAAATCATGCACTTTTTTCATATCCTGTATTAATGGCGGCTGATATATTGTTATATGATGCAAATATCATTCCTGTAGGTAAAGATCAGATTCAACATATAGAAATGACTAGAGATATAGCTATAAAATATAATAATAAATTTGACAATACATTTGTCTTACCCGAATTTCAAGTTGATAGTAATGTAGCTACAGTTCCTGGTGTAGATGGCGCTAAAATGAGTAAAAGCTATAATAATACAATAGAGCTATTCATGTCACCCAAAGAGCTTAAAAAACGAGTTATGTCTATACAAACTGATTCAATACCACTTGATAAACCAAAAGAGTATAAAGAGTGTAATGTTTATAATATAAGTAAACTTTTTATGAATGAAGATGAATTAGAGCTTTTGCGTGATAGATACAGAAGTGGGACTGAAGGGTATGGACATTTTAAGTTAAGTTTATTAGAAAGTATCACTAATTATTTTGAGCCTTTTTATGAGAAAAGAGAATATTATCTTAAACATACTGATGATGTGAGAGATATACTTAAAAGTGGAGCTACTAAAGCTAGTAGTATTGCAAAAAATAAAATGAATACTATAAGAGAACAAATAGGGTTAATCTACTAAAGTTCGTTGATTAGGCTTTTGAAATAGTTGCCTCTTTCTTGAAAATTTTTAAATTGGTTATAACTTGAAGCTGCTGGAGAAAATAGACAAACTCCACTGAGCTTTAAGTTTTTAAGCTCAGATATAATTTCAGACAAAGTTTCTTTATATACAACCTTGTCAAATTTTGACTTATCAATATTATTAAATATAGTTTGGCCTGTTTTATCAAGTAAAAATAGATATTTTATATTGTTGTCATTTTCTATATACTGACAAAGACTACTATAGTCAATACCTCTATCCATACCCCCAAGAATAAGTATATTAACGTCTTTAAGCGCTTTTATACCCTCTATACAAGACTGGGGTATTGTTGAAATAGAATCATTATAATACTTTGTACCATTCTTTTGTATTACAAATTCTAATCTATGCTCAAGAGAAGTAAATTCAGCAATAGTCTTATCAACTAGTTTTGTATTTATATTTAAAATTTTTGCTACTTGAAAAAGTACTGAAATTGAATGTTGATGTATCAATACATCTGTTGTATACTTTATATCTTCTATAGGGTATGGAGTATTTTTGATACTGGGCAGGGTTATTAACTTGTCATTTGTATTCTGATGTTTATATATATTATACTTTGCTTGAAAATAATCTTTAGCTGAGGCATAATAATCAAGATGTTCTTCGAATAAGTTAAGTAATATAGCTATATGTGGAGAGTATTTGATATTTTCTAATTGGTGAGAGGAAAATTCTGCTACAACAAAATCTTTTTCACTAATATTAGGGATTATATCAAAAAATGGTATTCCTATATTTCCAGCTAAGTCAACTTTTTCTTTGGTATTTTGTATAAGCTCATATATTAGTTTAGCTGTAGTACTTTTGCCTTTTGTTCCTGTAATACCTATACATAAAGAGCCAAAAAATCTTAAAAAAACTTCACTACTACTTGTAAAATTATAGTCTGTAAAAGATAAGTTATTATTATGTAAAGATATACCGGGAGACTTAAATATCAAGTCACTTTTAGAAAACAGTCCATTTCGGTCTTTTATATTAGTATCACTATCAACTATAAATACTTCACTTTTTGTATATTTTGATAAAAAATCATGTGTTGATTTACCCTCAACTCCGTATCCCCAAATAGTTATAGTTTTGTTATTTAAAAATGAGATAAGTTTTTTAAGCATATATGTTAATCACCTTTAGACCTATAATGATATTATAGTACAATATCGTAAAACCTAAGATTTAAATTTTATGAGGAGTTTGACTTGTTATATATTGATGATATATTCGCAGATGAAGTAATAGACAGTAGAGGAAACCCCACTATAAAGGCTACTGTAACACTAAGTGATGGAAGTATAGGTGTAGCTATAGTACCAAGTGGTGCTAGTACAGGAAGTAAAGAAGCCATAGAACTAAGAGACGGTGATGAGAGTAGATATCTAGGTAAGGGAGTTCTTAAAGCTGTAGAAAATGTTAATGTAACTATATCAGATGCTTTAATAGGAGAGAACCCTTTTAATCAAGGAAATATTGACAGAAGATTAAAAGAGCTTGATGGAACAGATAATTATAGTAACTTAGGTGCAAATGCGACACTAGGTGTATCTATGGCTGTATCTCGTGCAGCTGCATCTTCATTAGGTCTTCCACTATACAGGTATCTTGGGGGTAGTAATGCTGTAAGTATTCCTGTACCTATGCTTAATATAATTAATGGTGGAAGCCATGCTGATAACTCTGTGGATTTTCAGGAATATATGATTGTGCCTCATGGTTTTGATAACTTTAGAGATGCTCTTAGAGCTTCTGCTGAGATATATCAACACCTTAAAAAGATACTTAAAGCTGAGGGTCATAGTACATCTCTTGGTGATGAGGGTGGATTTGCTCCAAACTTAAAAGACAATGAAGAACCAATAGAAGTAGTAATAAAAGCAATTCAAAAAGCAGGGTATAAAGAAGGAACTCAGGTTTCTATCGCTCTTGATGTTGCTAGTAGTGAATTTTATAAAAATGGTAAATATGAACTTTTAAGTGAAAACAAATCTTTAAGTTCAGAAGAGATGGTAGCATATCTTGAAAATCTAGTAAATAAGTATCCTATAGTTTCAGTGGAAGATGGACTTGATGAAAATGATTGGGATGGATGGAAACTTTTGACTGAAAAAATCGGAAGTAAAACTCAACTTGTTGGAGATGATTTATTTGTAACAAATGCTAGTATCTTGCAAGAAGGTATTGATAAAAACATAGCTAATGCAATACTAATCAAACCAAATCAAATAGGAACTGTAAGCGAAACTATGCAAACAGTAAGACTTGCTCAAAGAAATGGTTATAGATGTGTAATGAGTCATAGAAGCGGTGAAAGTGAAGATGCCTATATAGCAGATTTTGCAGTAGCTCTTAATACTAATCAAATCAAGACTGGTTCAACTGCAAGAAGTGAAAGAATAGCTAAATATAACAGACTTTTTGAGATAGAACAAGATTTAGATATATATGAGTATTTAGGAAATGAGCTTTTTGCTTGATTCTTTAAAAGAATATTTAACTTTTAATAGGATTGTAATAATCGCAATCCTATTAGCAGTTATTTTGACATATATTTTTTATATATTTTTTTCTAATAAATCTATCTTAGTATTATCTAAAATAAAAGATGAAAAAAAATATTTAAAAGAAAATATACTTAATCTAAAAAAAGAAAATGAAATGCTACAAAAACATTTTTTAGACTTAAAAGGGTTACAGCCAGAATGAAAAAATATTTAATTAGTTCAGTACTAAGTACAAGTTTACTAATGTCCGCTCAGGCTTGTACTGATAGCAGTATTATAAATACTATGCCAGCATTTAGTCAACCAATAGAAAAACCACAAGATACAGCTACCATTACTTCATATTCAGATAGAACTTTAGTTTTTAATATAGATGACTTTGTATTAAATGTGAATAATGATGAACTTATATTTAATACTGACAAAGAAGTATTAAAACACTTTTTCATGTACAGTGACAATAGAATTGTAATTGACTTTAAAGGTTTAATTAACTTTAATGTAAACTCAATATCAACCAATATAAAAGCTATCAAAAGTATTAAATTTGGTCAACATAAAGACTTTTCTAGAGTAGTTGTAGTGTTACGTAAAAAGCTAAAATATGACTTTATTGATTCTAAAAATTTGAAGTTGTTTAAATTTCAGAATTAAGAGATCGAAATAAGTCTCGCCAATTCGAATTACAAATGCAATTTAATAGCTAATTATGCGACTAAATTCTAAAAGAGTGCATAAAAACTTCAAATGGTGTTTTCTCACAGAGAGTGCAAGCACTAGAAAGTCAAGAGATTTTCTAGTGCTATGGGTTAATTTATGTGCGATTGTAACTATTTGCTCCTTATAAATATTATCGAACTCAGATTTTTTAGGGATATACTGACGAATAAGACCGTTAGTATGTTCATTTAATTACTCGTAACCCTTCCTTATTATTAGAGCATAAGGTTCTTACTCCTCCCCAAGAATGATATGGATTAGCGAAGTAAAACTTTGTGTTAAGAGAATCAGAGACTTGTTTATGATAAGCAAACTCTTTACCATTATCTAATATGGAGTATTTTCTGTAAGCATTTTAATTAATGCAGATGTAACCTCGTGAGCTTGTTTGGACTCAACTTTTTGAATAAGAGTGAAATTCTATCAACAACAGTAACTAGAGCTCCTTTATGGTTAGCTCCAATAACAGTATCTATTTCTAAATCTCCTATACTAGGTCGTTCTTCTATCATTACTCTAGCAATTATTGTACTTCTTTTAGCATATTGATTTGTTCTATTATGATACTTCTAGTTTTAGTAAAAATCTCAAAATTAAATTGGTCGATTTTTATTTGGTAAATTATTCCAAAAAATGAATTTCCACCCCTCCATTTTTTAATTAAGTCACCGTTCCAAACTTCTCATTATAAGTGGATAAAAAATCCTCAATTCTATATAACTCTCTAGCTTCTTCATTCATAATATGAACTAGTATATCCCCAAGGTCAGCTACTATCCAGTCATCACTTTCATCAACTCTTACAAACTCTTCATTGCTCTTTTCTTTAATTTCTTTAAGCAAAGCTGAGGAGTGTCTTCCTCCTAAACTTGAAGCTACAACTACAGCGTCTACAAAGTAATCAGTATCAACCATATTAAAAGCTTCTACTTGGTTTGCATTTTTGTCTGTTAATATTTCTTTTAGTTTATCTATTCTTTTTTCAATCATTTTTTTCCTTGTACATTTTAGTTTTGGCTTCTATACCTATTAGTGATAATCCTGTTCTTATACTAAGTGATACTACAGTAATTATTTTCAATAGCTGTTTTTCTTCTTCGCTTCCAATGATTTGATGTTTGTTATAAAACTTATGAAAGCTACTGGCTAGTGAATATAAATATTCATGAATTTTTTGTAGTTCTCTCGATGAGAATGCGTTAAGTAGCACATCTTCAAGCCCAAGAGCTAAGAATAATAAATCAAGAGCATCTTTATTCGTTGTTGTAATTTCACAAGTTTCGAATTCATTTTCTTTGAATTCAGACTTATCTATTATTTGGTTTATTCTTGCGTGTGCATAATTGATATAAAATACAGGATTTGAGCTATCTTGAGCTTTTAGTGTATTTATATCAAATTCAAGATGTGTATCAACTTTTTTACTTAGGAATATAAATCTAAGTGCGTCAGAACCAATCTCTTCTATAACATCACTCATTGTTATGAAGTTACCGGCTCTTTTGCTCATTTTATAAGGTTTAGCGTCTTTGAGTAAAGATACCATTTGACAAAGAATTACTTCAAGTTGTTTTTCATCAAACCCCATATAATTAATAGCAGCTCTTACTCTTGGAATATACCCATGGTGATCAGCTCCCCATATATTTATATAGTGATCAAAATTTCTTTTGTATTTTTCATGGTGATATACTATATCTCCTGCAAGATATGTAGGACGTCCATCTTCTCTTATTATTACTCTATCTCGCTCATCTCCAAATTCACTTGACTTTAGCCATACTTTATCATCTTTTTTAAAGCTATTTTTTTCTAATAATTTAAATATTTCGTTGAATTTTGGTTGAATTTCTTTCTCACTGATAAATGAATCAAATTCAATTTTAGCTTCACTAAGATTATTCTTAATTAGTGTAAGCATTTCATCTTTACCCCAAGAAGCAAGCTCATTAATACAGTTTTCATCTTTTAGGAGTTCAGATGGAAATTTCTTTTTTGCTAGCTCAGCTAAGTCATCTATATATTCACCCTTGTAGTACTCTTCAGGGTAAGTTACATCTTCGTGGTTTTGAGACTTTATACTTAGATAGATTGAGAGTCCTAGCATTGATATCTGTGAGCCAGCATCATTCACATAGTATTCACTCTTTATATCAAAGCCTAAGTGCTTACCTACACGGTATAAGGTATCTCCATATACTGCGCCTCTAGCATGACCAATATGAAGTGGTCCAGTAGGGTTTGCACTTACATATTCTAATAAAATACTTTCTTGATTATTTGCTTTTGCAAAGTCTTGTTTATTTGTAAGTGAAGTTGAAGCGGTACTATCCAAAAACTCATTTGACAAGGTTAAATTTATATATCCATTTATTGGTTCAGCTTTAGTAAATAACTCACTCTGGTTTAACTTAGATGATAAGTCCTCAGCTATTACTTTTGGAGCTTTTCTTAATGTTTTTGCAAGAGAAAAAGCTACAGGAGTTGCGTAGTGACCAAAGTCTTTATTTTTAGGAGTTTCTAAAACAATATTTTCAATTTGTAGAATTTCTTCAAGTAGACTAGCTATCTTTTGTTTCAACTTTTTCCTTTTGAGTTTTTGTTGTGGTATCTTCTTCTTTTGTATCATCTTTAAGTGCTTTTTTAAAGTCTTTTATCCCGCGTCCCAAACCCTTTGCAAGTTCAGGTATTTTTTTACCACCAAAAAGAAGTATTACAATTGCTAGTATTATTACTATTTCTGTCATTCCTGGCATCATATATTATCCTTTATTTAAGTATTTCATAAAAGTATCCAAGTAGACCTCCTATTATAGACATAGAGAAAAACACTACTATAGCACTCATCGCCATAACAAATTTATTATACCAACTTACATTAGTGATATATATTTGACCATCAAGCTCAACAGGCTCTTTAAGAAGGATATACACAATAAGTCTAAGAGAATAAAAGACCGCCATTATACCACTAACTGCCATAGTAAGAGCCAAGTATATTTCGCCTGAGTTTACTACTGTACCTATAAGGTAGAATTTACCCCAAAAAAGAGCAAATGGAGGGATTCCAGCTAAGGAGAACATAAATACACTAAATACAATTGCTAAAAATGGGTTTGAATATATTAGACCTGAAAACTTAATATGTGGTTGGTCATGATATTTATGCCATTTTTTGAGTTTATTTCTTGATACCCAAAGAACTGTGAATATCCCCATATTTGTAAACATAAACATACTCCAATAAAGAAATATTGAGTGAAGAGTTTGTTCATTTGTGATAAGAATAGCTGCAAGTATAAATGCAGAATGTCCAATAGAGCTATATCCTAACATTCTTTTTACATCATTTTGTACCATTGCCATTATATTTGAAAGCAACATACTCGAAACTATTATGAAATAAAGTATATTATATAGCCATTCTATATTCATTTCTAAAAAAGGTGTAAATATTCTATATGCTATAACAATTCCTGCAATTTTTGGTACTATTGAGATATACCCAGCCATGATTTCGCTTGATCCATCATATACATCAGCAACCCATCTATGAAATGGTACAAGTGAGAGTTTAAATCCAATTGAAACTAAGAAGCAACATAGACTTAGTATGATAAGTGTGTGATTGCTTGTTTGTATTCTAGCTGTTATTTCTACTAAATCAATAGAAGAGGTTAACAGGTACATCACAAATATACCAAGAAGAAAAAACGAAGATGATATAGCACCAAGTGTAAAGAACTTGATAGCTGCTTCAATTGATTTGTGAGTATTATGAATAGCTATAAGAATATAAATACAAAGACTAGCAATCTCAAGTCCTAGTAATATAAGAATAAGGTTAGTACTACTAACCATAAATTGAAATCCTACTACAGAAAATAGAAATAGACTAAAGTATTCAGCAAATCTAAACTCATTAAACTTCTTAGGTATTATTGATAGCAGTATAAATAGTAAAGCTCCTACAATAACTATACTTTGGGCTATTATAGATACTCCATCTACTTTTAGTAGTCCAAAAAAAGCTTCATCACCTGAGTTTGAACTCAAAACTGCTACTAAGTCTACAAGTAAGAATATAGTTGTAATCATAGTATAGAAGTTCACACTTAGATCTTTTTGTATTAAATCAAGACATAATATAAGAAGAGCCCCAATAAGTAAAACTCCCATAGGTGTAAAAACAGATAAATTAAGAGCTTCTAAGGTTAAGTTATTCATTAATTAGCCTTTTTGTTTCTTCTAATACAGCTCTTTCTTTCATGATACTAAGAGTATGTTTTACACTTGTATCTATAGTATCAGTGATAGGTTTTGGATATATTCCAAGAGCTAATGTCATAACAACTATTGGCACCATAGTAAAAAGCTCATTTTTGTTTAAGTCTTTTAGAATTTTGTGTTCGTCTTTTAATTTACCAAAAAATACTTTTCTAAATAGATATAAGGAATAGATAGCTCCCATTACTATAGCACTCGCAGCTATAATAGTAAGTGTAGGAGATACTTGAAAAAATCCTAAGAATATTAAAAATTCCCCAACAAAGTTAATAGTCATAGGAAAAGCTACTGAGGCTATTATCATGATAGCAAACATAAATGCATACATAGGCATGATAGTACTTAGTCCAGAAAACGCATCAATCTCTTTTGAATGTACTCTATTATAAAGCATACCAACAAGTAAAAACAATCCTCCACTAACTATTCCATGTCCAAGCATCAAGAATATAGATCCTGTGATTCCTTCTGAGTTAAGAGCAAAAGTTCCAAGTGTAATCACTCCCATATGAGCAATTGAACTATAAGCAATCATCTGTTTTATGTTTTTTTGAGCAAATGCTACAAATGATGTATAAACAATCATTATAATTGCAAGAATCGCGATAGGATATACAAAGTATACAGTTGCGTCAGGAAAAAGTGGAAGCGAAAATCTTATAAACCCATAACTTCCCATCTTAAGAAGTATGGACGCAAGTATGACTGATCCTATAGTAGGAGCTTCGGTGTGAGCTGAAGGTAGCCATGTATGAAAGGGTACCATTGGAATTTTGATAGCAAACCCTAAGAAAAATGCCCCAAAAAGCCAAAGCTGTATATTATAGGGCAGTGAGACATTAAACCAATCAGTTATAGAGAATGACCAAGTACCTGTTTGAGTGTAATAATAGTGTGATAGGAATAAAATACCTATCAACATAATAATAGAGCCTGAGAATGTAAAGATAAAGAACTTCACAGATGCGTAAATTCTGTTTTTACCACCCCAACCACCAATAACATAAAGTACTGGTACAAGTGAAAATTCCCAAAATATATAAAAAAGTATAGTATCAAGTGCTGCAAACACACCTGTCATAGTCATTTCAAGCATAAGAATTGTGATGATAAGATGTTTTATATCTCGTTTTTCTTGTAGTCCTATCATCGATAGCATAGCCATAAATGAGCTTAGGACTATAAGAAAAATAGAAATTCCATCAACTCCTAAGTGGAAATTAACTCCATAAGAAGGAATCAGCGAATAAATCTCTTGAAACTGAAATCCTATAGCTTTAGAATCAAAACTAACCCAAAGAAATAGAGTTAAACAAAACTCAATAACAGATATAGTGATACCATAAGTTTTGATACTTTTTGTATCTACAAGTAGTCCAAGAAGTGCCCCAATAGCAGGGAAAAGAATAATTATACTTAATAAGTGTTCCAAGTTTTATTTCCTAAAATCTAAATATATAACTAGCGACAAAATCTTCAGATTCATAGCCATCATAGGTTACACCATCATAATTAACATCTGTAGTTCTATATGTTTGGTATTCAAATGATAATTTAACAGCGTCTCCTAAGTCAATAAAAATACCACTACCATAAGCAAATGTGAAAACACCCTCAGGCTCACTAGATTGATTAGAATAGTCTACACTAGATATTCCAAAAGCAATTTTAAAGAATGGTCTTATAGGCAGTCCTATATCTAGATCTCGGTATATATGTTGCATTATCCCAACATCTGTTACGTCAAATGGAAAATTTTGCATTTCATAGTTTCTATAATCAAGTGCCGTTTTCATTCTGATATGACCAACACGGTAATTAAGTGAAAACTCTACAAAAGGAGAATTTTGAAGTTCAACAGTAGTTGTACTTCCACTATTTGTATATTTTACAGTATTGTCTACTTCAGAATATCCATAAGAAATACCAAAGTATGCTGGACTTTGTGCAGAAACTAGACATGAAAGTAGAAGTATAGAAAAGAATTTTTTCATAATAAAATCCTTATGAAGTTAGTAAGTAATAATAGTAAAAATCCTACAATTACAAAGTATATCATAATTGAAAGGTTTGAAGTATTTAGTTTTCGTAAAACTATACCAAAATTAAAGACACTAAAGGCAAGTTTTTCATAAAACTTATCTAATATCTTTTGGTCTATAATTTCATATAAAAACTCAGCTATTTTTTTATATAGCTTAACAAAAATATTACTGTATAGATATGGGATATAGTATTCATTTTTTAAAATAGTATTTATTTTAGATGTTGGTTCTTTTATTGGTTGTTTGTATTTGCATATTGTATAAACAAGAGTAATAATAACAGCTAAGACAGTAATAAGTATCATCACATAATGGGTAGAATGTTCGATATTAAGCTCAAACGGTATATTAATAAACTTTTCAAAGCTATTTATTATCCAACCTGCAGATATGCTCAAAACTCCAAGTATTCCCATCGCGTATAATACATATTTTGGTGCGTCATGAGTATGTGAATTTTTTTCTTTTGATGGTACAAAAAATACTAATAATATAAGTCTAAAACTATAAAAAGTAGTCATCATAGCACCAAGAAGAAGAAGTATCCAAATATCTAAATATCCAGTACTAAAAGCAGATTCTAAAATCTTATCTTTTGAAAAGAATCCAGATAAAAAAGGTAATCCACTTAAAGAAGCTGAAGCTATTATCATAATTATAGCTGTTACTTTAAGGTCTTTATATAGTCCACCCATTTTTTTAATATTTAGCTCGTTTTTACAAGCATGCATTATATTACCAGCTCCTAAGAATAAAACTGACTTAAAAAATGCATGAGTAAAAAGATGAAATAACGCGACCCAATAAGCTCCCACTCCACAAGCTACAAACATATATCCAAGTTGAGAGAGTGTAGAGTAAGCTATTATTTTTTTAAGGTCATTACTTACCATTGCCATGGACGCGGCAAATAAAGCTACAAAGACACCAAGATAAGTGATGACTATATTTACACTTGGAGCAAGTGCAAATATTTCATTTGAACGAACTAGAAGATATACTCCTGCTGTTACCATGGTTGCTGCGTGAATTAAAGCTGAAACTGGAGTTGGTCCAGCCATTGCTTTAGCTAGCCATGTATGGAGTGGAAATTGAGCTGATTTACCCATAGCTCCTATAAATAAGAACATAGCTATTAGGGTTATAGTTGTATTACTTAAGTTTGGAATTTGTGCAAAAACTTCGCTATATTGTAAGCTTCCTGTATTCCAATATATATAGAAAAGTCCCATAAGCATACCAAGGTCAGCTATTCTATTTATTATAAATGCTTCATTTGCAGCTTTTGTATTATCATTGTTTTCAAACCAAAATCCGATTAAAAGCCAAGAGCATAGACCAACTCCCTCCCAACCAAAAAATAGTCCTAAGAAGTTGTCACTCATGACAAGTATCATCATAGCAAATACAAAAAGTCCCAAGTATGAAAAATATCTATTTATGCTTTTGTCTTCATCCATATAAAATATAGAGTATACATGAACGATAAGTGCTACAAGAGTTACAGTATTTATCATGACTAAAGATATAGGATCAATTAGTACTCCAAAAGAGAGTTTAAAGTTGCCGACGTTTAGCCAGTCAAATAGTGAATAAGAAAAAGAGTTTTCATAAAATACAAAAAGTAAAAAAGAGCTAATAAAACTAATACCTATAAGTATAGATGAAAAGATACCAAGTTTTTTAGGTGATCTTATAAATAAAGCTGAAACAATAGAGCTTAATAGTGGGGAGAATAGGGCAATTAATATCAGGTTATGTAGCATATTAGTTATCCCTTTATGTACTTAAGACTATCTAAGTCTATTGTTCTTGTTTTTTTGAACCATAACAATATGAGTGCAATTCCAATAGCAACTTCACTCGCAGCAATTGCTATCACGAAAAAAGCTACAGTTTGACCCGTAATATCACCTAGATAACTTGATACTGATACAAAAGCTAAATTAATAGCATTTAGCATAATCTCAGTTGAGAAAAACAGCATTAGTAGGTTCTTTCTTCTAAGTAGACCTAATAATCCAATACAAAATATAATTACAGATAATATTAAATAGTGTTCTAAACCTATCACGAATCAGCCTTTATTTCATCATCTGGAGTTGTAGTCCAGCTTTTGTCCATTTTTGAACTTAGTAGCATGATTCCACCTATCATTGCTACAAGTAGTAATATAGCTGCAAGTTCAAATGCTAATAAGTATTTTGAGAATAGTTCAAGTCCAAGTTGATGTGCATTTGTTATATTTGTATCTATCTCTACTATAGGTTTTGGTAAAGCTATTTTTGGACTTATTAATAAGAAGTTTAGTATCACACAAACTAATACAAACAATACAAAAGGCAGTTTATTTGCACTTGTTCTTTCTTCTATATCTTTTGACGCATCAAAAAACATAAATCCAAAAGCATATAGTGCCATGATCCCACCAGAGTATACAGCTATTTGAATCACTCCTAAAAACTCAGCATCAAGTAAAAAGAATAGCCCACCAATAAAGATAAGACCACTAGCAAGTGCCGTAATAGCAAATACAGGTTGCTTTGTAGTAACAACAATATAAAAAAGAGCAAGTATTATAGACGAAAAGAGGTAAAAAGCTATTATTTCATACATTTATAAAACCTTAATAACTAAGTGGTGTTTTTTTGATTTTGTCATCAGCATCGATACTAGGACTTCCATAACCTGTAAATTCTATTTGTTTGCCATCTAAGAATTCATCAAGAGGTGTAAGAAGAGTTGTTTTATCTGTGTAGTGTATTCTTTGCTCACTTGCATTTTCATAGTCTTGTCCGTGTACGATTGCTAGTTCAGGACATACTTCAGCACAAAAACCACAATATATACAACGGTTTAAGTTAATACTATAATCAAGCATCTCTTTTCTACCATCTTCGCTTTTTTTGGTTTCTATTCTTATACAATCAGCTATACATATCTTTTCACATAGTCCACAACTGATACAGCTGTTTTGACCACTATCAAGTAGTCTCATGAGTTTGTGTAAAGCTCTATATCTTGTACTCATTTCATATTTTTCATTTGGATAATCAAGAGTATGCTTTTCACGTTTAAAGAATATCATTCTTTTTACAACAATACCAAGACCTACAAATAAGTCTTTTGAAAATGTTCTATCTATTACTTGTACGAACTTCTCTGTAGGAGTTAGGCTCTTGATTTTCTCGTCTATTTTTATATATGTTTTTTTATTTTTAAGCATTATTGATTAGTTCCTAGTGGATTACTATTATATACAGCGTTAAGTAAAAATGAGTTACTATTTTCTGTGATTAGTTTATAGTCTTGTAGCTCTATTATTAGCTTTTGTAGAGTGTCTGATTTTAGTACAAGTGCTTTATCTAATAGCGTTTGAGTATCAACTCTAAAGACTTTCCAAAAAGCATCATCTTTTGAGACTAGATTTGTAAAATCCGCCAAGTTCTTACCTAAAGAATCAATCTTATAAGTGATTCTAGTATCAGTTTTAAATTCACTAGTACTATTTGCTTCGTTTGTTTTATAGTCAGCTTTAAAATTAAATAAAGACTTCTCTTTAACAAATGTTATATTTAACTGATCTAGCAAGTTTTGTGCATTTTGTTTTGATTTTTCTAAGATATCAACTTGTTGTGAGTCGTTTTGGTCTATCATAGCTAGGTTCAGAGTGTTTTGAAGTTCTACTTGTTTATCGTTTAGCTTGTTTATTGCTAATAACCCTTGAAGTAATATATGTTTTAGTTCAAAGTCAATATCAAGATTATTATCATTACTTTTTGAGTTCACAGTTATATCACCTATAAAGTCAACAAAAGGTTTAGAGTCTATAGTTTTTGTTTTTCCATTTATAGTTAAACTATCATTTAATAAAGGGTGTTTAATATCAATAGATTTAATATCTAAATTGATATTTTTGATATATCTTTGATTTTTAAAATAATTTAGTCTTATATCTAATATTAGGTTATTTATATTGATATCTTTGTTCTTGTCTTCTACCCTAAGGTTATTAGCTATTAGTTTTATCTTCAAATTTTTATTATTGGTAATGTCATTTGATTTAATTTCAAAATCAGAATAGTATAAATTAAAAGCAGGGCTTGTTAATGAATTTGAGTTGATAGTAAATATGAGTTCATCATCAAAAAAGCTTTTTTTAAAATTTATTTTGGCAAATTCTTTATTTTCGATACTTTTTTCAAAAAATGTATATATACTAGGATCTAATAATTCTTCGAGTTTTATTATAGAAGTTATTTTTGATAGTCCCAAAGAAATGCCATCTTTAAATATTATTGGACCATGTGCTATATCTAGTTTGAGTTGTGAGGGTAGGTTATATGGATTTGAACTTACTGTATTGTTTACTAGATTTATAGTTGCTTTGGCACTAAAAAGATATTTTGTATATGAGTCAAGTTCTACTGTATACTTGGAATTTTGATTGATATTTGATATCAAGCTTTTAATATTAGACTTGGAATAAATCCCGATAGTCACTACTGATATGAAATATCCTAAAACCAAAACTAAAAAAACATATAAAAACTTTTTCAAAGTATTCGCCTTTTGCAAAATTTAATCACGTATTATAGCACTTATATTATTTGCACTGCCTGAATGAAGAATCTCTCTAAGCGTACTAGAATCTTTTTGGAAATCTTTAATTGAAACTCTATTATTGTATTTTTCAAGAAGAATTTCTGGATTAACTTGAGATTGAACCAATTCATCTTGTAAAGGAGTTAATCCTTCATAATCAAAAATAATATTTGCTAGTCCCATGAATTTGAGTTTAATTATGAATTTTGCTACCATATAGTCTAGTTTTTTAGCTTTATATACTATCACACTAGGAACTCCTAAAAGAGCCGTTTCAAGTGATGCTGTACCACTACAAACAAATGCAAAATCAGACTGCATAAGAGCTACTTTAGTGTCATAGCATATTTTAAATTTACTTAAATCACCATACAGGTCATCTATCTCTTCTTGTGAAAGGTGTTTTGGTACTACTATAATAGGTTGTTTATCAATTTTTTTAGCAGTTTCCTTGAATATAGTAATTAAAGATTTGATTTCACTTTTTCTACTTCCTGCAAGAAAAGCTACATTTCCAGATTCTTCTATATCTTTTTCTGAATCTATTATATCAAGTAATGGATTACCTACATACTTTGATGTTTTGTAATATTTGTTTTCAAAAGGGAATATTGAACATATCTCATCACAGTACTTTTCTACCTTTTTCACTCTAGACTTACGCCATACCCATACTTTGGGTAGTATATAATATATTATTTTTATTTCAGGATTGATTTTTTTGATAGCACGTGCAAGAGGAATATTAAATGCAGGTGCATCTATAAGGAGTACCTTATCACATACTAAAGATAGTTTTGCTAATTTTTTAATTGCTTGTTTCGCTTTTAGTATTTTGGGTATTACATCTATTATACCCATCACTGAAAATTCTTTACTTGGTACGATAGGAGTACCAAATCTCTCATCAAAGATACCTTTAATATCGAAGTGATTATTATGTTTTAATATCTCTTCTAAATGAATGTTTGAAGATGGCTCTAATGCACTTACTAATAAATCCATTCATGAATCCTTTGGAGTTTGTTCTGTAGAATTATTTTGTAAATGATTAGTGAGTCCTAGTATAGCGAATATCTCAGACATAAAATTATAATTATTGGTTAAAAATGCGTCATATAAATCAAGTAAAGCTTGCTCATACCCATTCACCTTATCTTGAAGTATTTCATTATCTGTTTTTATAGTGTTTATACCTGTTATTATCTCTTCTTTGTTTTCTTCGAACTGTTTACCTGTATCCATATAGTGTTGGGCCTCTTCTATTATCTCTTCCATCTCTCTTTTAGGTATAGAAGCAGTAGCGCATTTCCGTGAAAGTCTAATAAAAAAATTTCCAAGCCAATCAAAAATTACAAACAACACACCAAAGAATTTATGTTTTAAAGTTACCTTATTATTCCCAAGTTCTTGCATAGTTGTCCTTTGTTTATATATTCGTTTGGTATCATTTTACATAAAAATTCTATAAGGTTTATTATGTTTGAAACTATTATTGGTCTTGAGGTTCATGCTCAACTAAATACCAAAACCAAAATATTTTGTAATTGTGCTACGAGTTTTGGTGACGAACCCAATACTAACGTTTGTCCAGTCTGTTTAGGTTTACCAGGAGCTCTTCCAGTTCTAAATAAGGATGCTTTAGAAAAATCTATAGCGTTTGGTACAGCTGTAAATTCAAAAATTAACGACAACTCAATATTTAATAGAAAAAATTATTTTTATCCTGATCTCCCAAAAGGATATCAAATATCTCAATTTGAAGTGCCTATAGTTGAAGGTGGAGAGATAATAATAAATGTAGACGGACAAGATAAAAAAATTGGTATTACAAGAGCGCATTTAGAAGAAGATGCTGGCAAAAACAATCACTTTGATAGTGTATCAAAAGTAGATCTCAACCGTGCATGTACTCCTTTGCTTGAAATTGTAAGTGAACCTGATATGAGAAGCTCAGACGAAGCTATAGCATATCTTAAGAAACTACATCAGATAGTAAGGTTTTTGGATATTAGTGATGCAAATATGCAAGAGGGAAGCTTTAGATGTGATGTAAATATATCGATCCGTCCAGTAGGTGATACAAAGCTATACACTAGAGTAGAAATCAAAAATATGAACTCTTTTAAATTCATAGCAAGTGCAATAGCTTATGAAGTAGAACGTCAAAAAGAAGCATGGAATAATGGTACTTATGAACAAGATGTATACCAAGAAACAAGACTTTATGATGTAAATAAAAATATGACAAAAAGTATGAGAGGTAAAGAAGATAGTGCAGACTATAGATATCTTCCTGAACCAGACCTAAGACCTGTAAAAATCCCAAAAGAGCTATGGGAAAGGGCTGTCCAAATACCAGAATTACCAGAAGCAAAAAAGCAAAGACTAATAGAGGACTGTAAACTTAAAAGTGATGACGTAGATATAGTAGTATCAAGCCCAGAAATGGCAAAATACTTCGAAGAGATGCTTAAATCAGGTATAAAACCAGCAAACGCTATAAAATGGCTAAATGTAGAACTTCTAGCAAGATTTGAAGGTGAAGTTAATATCTCTAATTCTCCAATAAAGTCTTCAAAATTAGCAATTTTAATATCAAAAATAGAAGATAACACAATAAGTAATAAAGCAGCAAAAGAAGTACTTGATTATGTATATGAAAATACAAATATAGATATAGATACAGCTATAGATAAATTAGGTCTTAAACAAATGAGTGATGACTCAAGTATCATAGCAATCATAGATACAGTACTAGCAAATAACCCTAAGATGATAGAACAATATAAATCTGGTAAAGATAAGCTTTTTGGATTTTTTGTAGGTCAAGTTATGAAAGAGAGTAAAGGAAGTGCAAATCCTGGAGTTGTGAATAAATTATTGAAAGAGAGATTATAATAAGTAAAAAATGACATTTCCTCTTTTTTGGGAAAAGAGGAAAACTGAGTTACTTCTTGAGAGTTATTTTCTTACCGTCTTGATCAATAGCAACGTAAATAAATGTAGCTTCTGTCACTTTTACAGTTAAGTTTTTAAGTACTGACTTTATCCAAACTTCTAGTTTTATTGTTATTGAAGTATTTCCTTTTCTTGTTACATCTCCATAACAAGATACTATATCTCCTACTTTCACAGGTTTTAGAAATTTCATTCCTTCAACTGCCACTGTTACAGTTCTTGTTTGGCTCACTTCTTTTGCAAGTATTGCTCCTGCTATATCCATTTGTGCCATTATCCACCCACCAAAAATATCGCCGTTTGAGTTAGTATCTCCTGGCATTGCTATAGTACGAAGTTGGAGTTTCCCACTTGGTTTTTCTTGAGACATATATAATCCTTTTGTATTGTTCCAAGTATAACATAGATATTAGAAAAAATTGATATGATTTATTCTCAGATATTACTGCACAATAAAAATTCCCACATTTTTAAAAGCTGAGCAGTATCATAAAAAGGTATTAAAAAAACTGAGGACTGTTTGAGGTATAGATATATTACTGGGAGCAATGTATCTATAGTAAGTTCCGCAAGTAATACTTTTTTGTTATATTGTGAGGGAACCTGAAAGGCTTTTGAAATAGTGGTCGTTTTTGATTACTTTTTTGCGAACAAAAAGTAAAAAACTTGCTTCTTTGTTTTAAAAGAAGGGAATACTTAGAAAGTATTTGGAAAAAATAAAACTTATTAAATGAAATAATTTTTTTTTAATAAAGTTGAAGGAAATAATAAATTGAAAAACATATTAATAACAGGTTGCAGTACAGGTATTGGTGCATACAGTGCGTATGCACTTAAAAATGATGGTCATAGAGTATTTGTGACAGCTCGTGACGATAAAAGTTTAGAGCAATTAAAAGCTGATGGGTTTGAAGCTTTTTATCTTGAGATGGCTGATAGTAAAGCAATCAAAAAATGTATTGATAGTGTTATGGATGCATGTGATGGTCAGCTTGATGTGTTGTTTAACAATATTGGTTATGGACAGCCTGGATTTGTTGAGGATTTGAGCCGTGATATTTTAAAAGAGCAGTTTGATATCAATGTGTTTGGTACGGTTGAACTTACAAATTTGGTATTAAAACAAATGAGAAAAAATGGACATGGAAGAATTGCTCAAAACAGTTCGGTTCTTGGGTTTATTAGTATGAAGTATAGAGGTGCTTACAATGCGAGTAAATATGCTTTAGAAGGTATTACTGATACTCTTAGACTTGAACTTCGTGATACAGATATAAAGATAGCTTTAATTGAGCCAGGTCCGATAGAGAGTGATTTTAGAGCTAATTCTCTTAAAGCTTTTTTGAAAAATATAAACTATAAGAATAGTATTCACGTAAAAGATTATGAAAAGTTATTAAAAAGTTTACAAGATCCAAATGGGAAAATTCCTTTTAAGCTTGGTCCTGACGCAGTATATGATTCGTTAAAGCACTTTATAACATCAAAAAGACCAAAATTAAGATATAGAGTTACTAAAGCTACGTCAATACTATGGTATTTAAAAAGAGTTTTAAGTACAAGGTTACTTGATGCAATTTGCTCAAAATATTAATACTCCTGTATATATCTGCGAAGAGGATAAATTAAGAGCTAACTTAGAGCTTTTACAAAATATAGAACAAAGAAGTGGTGCTAAGATACTTCTAGCTCTTAAGGGGTTTGCTTTTAGTTATTATGGCAAACTTGTGAGTGAGTATCTTTCAGGGTGCTGTTGTAGTGGATTGTATGAAGCAAAGTTTGCTAATGAATATTTTTCTAATGATAGTAGTGAAGTTCACACTTATTCTGTAGGCTTTAAAGATGATGATATAGATGAGATAGTATCACTTTGCCATCATATAGTATTTAACTCATATAATCAATACAAAAAGTATTTTGATAAGTGTAAAAACAAAAAAGTAGCTATAAGAATTAATCCCAATATATCACTTGCTCCAACCGAATTATATAATCCTTGTGGTCTATACTCGAGATTTGGTGTAAAAATAGAAGAATTTGAAAATTTGGTAAAAAATGATACTGAATTTTTGAATAATCTTGATGGACTTCATTTTCACGCTCTTTGTGAAGAGAGTGCAGAGTCTCTTTATATAGTATTAACTCAGGTCAAAAAAGATTTTTCAAAATATTTTAAATATATCTCTTATATTAACTTTGGAGGAGGTCATCATATCACTAAAAAGGGGTATAACGTAGAACTTCTTATAAAGATAATACAAGAGTTTAAAGATGAATTTAATATAGATGTATATCTTGAACCTGGTGAAGCCGTAGGATGGCAAACAGGAGTATTAGTAGCAAGTGTGATCGATATAGTACACAATGATATTGATGTGGCAGTACTTGATGTCAGTGCAGAAGCTCACATGCCTGATACTCTCGCACAGCCTTACCGTGCAGATGTGATAGGAGGAGACTTAAAAGATAAAAAAGCGTTTAATTATATGCTCGCAGGAAATACTTGTCTTTCAGGTGATGTTATGGGAATATATTCATTTGATAAGAAATTAAAAGTAGGGGATAAGGTAATTTTTGAAGATATGATACACTATACAATAGTCAAAAACACAACTTTTAATGGGATTAAACTACCTAACCTAGGAGTAAAAGACTCTAACAATGATATAAAAATAGTTAAAAGCTTTGATTATGAATCTTATAAAACTAGGAACTAATTAACAAGATATTAATAGTGAGTTTTATAAAACTAGTATGAACCGCTAAAATAAGGGAAATACTTTCATATTGATAAATATATAAATATATAATATAATTTCGTCAAATAATATAAATCATAAGGATCAATTCAATGACAAAAGGTAACTTTTTAAAAATCACATCAGCACTACTTGTAGCTACTACACTTAATTTAAGTGCAAAAACATATGCAACAGTAGATGGTATAAATATTACAGAAAAAGAAATAGCTATGGTTAATCCTAATCTTAATATAAATACTCTTGATGCTACTCAAAAAGAATTACTAATAAATAAAATGATTGATAATGTAGTTTTGACTAAATATGCATTAAAACAAGATATTACAAAAAGTACTCAATTTAAAGAAGCTTTAGAACAACTAAAAGCAAACTTAGCTCTTCAAGCATTTATGGAAAATCAATTTAAATCAACTGTAGTAAAAGAAAAAGATGCTAGAAAAGCTTTTGAAGAAAACAAAGAGCAAATTGCACAAAACAAACAAGTAAGTGCTAGACATATCTTAGTAAAAACTGAGGATGAAGCAAAACAAATAATTGCTGAACTTTCAAAAGCTAAAAATGTACAAGAAAAATTTATAGAACTAGCTAAAGAATTATCAACTGGACCATCAGGTAAAAATGGTGGTGATTTAGGTTGGTTTAGTAAAGAAAAAATGGTTCCTGAGTTTTCAACTGCTGCATTTGCACTTAATACTGGTGAATTTACAAAAAATCCTGTAAAAACTCAGTTTGGTTATCATGTAATATTTGTTCAAGGTTCAAGTGATAACTTTGAAGATATTAAAGATGGTTTAATAAAAGATTTAACTCTTCAAAAATTCCAAGTAAAAATAGATGAATTAGCTAAAGAGTTAAGAAAAGATTCTAAAATTAAAATAAATAAGTAATTTGGTTATGACAAAATATAAAGGCAAAAAGGTTTTAGATATTCTAAAACCTGGTGTTTTATTTGGTGATGATGTGAATACGCTTTACAAAATAGCAAAAGACAATGAGTTTGCTATTCCTGCTGTAAATGTTGTGAGCTCAAGTTCTATTAACTCAGCTCTTCAAGCAGCTTGTGAAGCAAATTCACCTATGATAATCCAACTCTCAAATGGAGGTGCTGGATTTATGAGTAATGGTCTTAGTCTTGAGGGACAACGTGCTAAGGTTCTTGGCGCAGTAAGTGCTGCAAATCATGTACATCTTCTAGCAAGCGAATATAATATTCCTGTGATACTTCATACTGATCATGCATCAAAAAAGATTCTTCCTTGGATTGATGGTCTTTTAGAGTATAGTGAAGAGTATTTTAAACTTCATAATAGACCTCTTTTTAGCTCACATATGCTTGATCTTTCAGAAGAAAGCTTAGAAGAGAACTTAAATACGTGTCAAGAATATTTTAAAAGAATGAATAAAATCGGTATTAATATAGAAATTGAGCTAGGTATCACAGGTGGAGAAGAAGACGGAGTTGATAATACAAATGTAGATAGTTCACTACTATATACTCAACCTGAAGAGGTTTATAAAGCATATGGCGCTCTAAGTTCAGTATCAGACAACTTTACAATAGCTGCTTCTTTTGGTAATGTTCATGGTGTATATAAGCCAGGAAATGTACAACTTACTCCTAAAATTCTTGATAATTCACAAAAATTCATTAAAGAACAACTAGATTTAGATGAAGACAAACCAGTTAATTTTGTATTTCATGGTGGAAGTGGTTCAAGTGCAAATGACTTAAGAGAAGCTATAAGTTATGGTGTTATTAAAATGAATATAGATACTGATACACAGTGGGCTTACTGGGATGGTATGAAAAGTTATGTGAATAAATATAATGATTACTTACAATCTCAAATAGGTAATCCAGATGGTGAAGATGCTCCTAATAAAAAGTATTATGACCCAAGAAAATTAGTTAGTTCGGCTGAAGAATCAATGAAATATAGGCTTATTCAAGCTTTTAGAGAACTTAACTGTATGAATAAAAATTAAGTCTACTATGAAAAGTAGGCTTGACTTCTTTTTAGAGTACTTCCCTTCAATAAACTCAACTCATATATATCTCCTAAACAAGCTTAAAGTTTCAAATGATATTAGACCTACAATAGTACTTGCTAAAAAGCAAACAAAGAGTATTGGCTCTCGTGGTAATAGCTGGATTAGTTTGGAGGGAAATTTATTTTTTAGTTTATGTTTTGATATGAAATATCTCCCAAGTGACTTAAAAATAAATTCATCTTCTATATATTTTTCAATGATAATAAAACTAACTCTAGCTAAACTAGGATCAAAAGCCAGTGTAAAATGGCCAAATGATTTATATTTAAATGATAAAAAAATTGCTGGAATTATTTGTGAATTTAATAAAAATAGTATAATTGTATCTATGGGAATAAATACAAAGTACGCACCTATAGGATTTGAGTCTTTAGATATTAATATAAGTCCAAAAAAATTATTAGAATTGTTTGTAGAAGATTTGATTGTTTTTCATTCTTGGAAAAACATCTTTAATGAATTTAGGATAGAATTTGCAAATAATAGAGATAAATCATTTCACTATAAAAACAAAAAGTATTTTTTTCAAGATGTAGTTTTGTGTAATGATGGTTCTATAATGTTAGAAAATAATAAGGTATATAGTATAAGATGAGTGAAACAATAGCTATAGCAAATCAAAAAGGTGGAGTAGGTAAAACTACTACAGCTGTTAATTTATCCGCATCTTTAGCTGTAGCTGGGAAAAAAGTTCTTCTAATAGATATGGATCCACAAGCAAATGCAACAACTGGATTTGATTTTAAAAGAAAAGATTATGAATATAATATTTATCATGTATTAATAGGTAGTAAAAAACTTGATGAAACAATACTAGCTACAGCTATACCTACACTTGACTTAGTACCTTCAAATATTGGTCTTGTAGGTCTTGAAAAAGAGTTTTATTCAGATAAAAATAAATCAAACAAATCGATTTTAACAAATGCAATAAAAAAAATTAAAAAAAATTATGACTATATAATAATAGATTGCCCTCCAGCACTTGGAAGTATCACTGTAAGTGCCTTGAGTGCATCTGATTCTGTTATAATCCCTATTCAGTGTGAGTATTATGCACTTGATGGTCTAGCTCAACTACTAAATACGGTAACTCTTATAAGGAGTACAACAAATCCTGATTTAAAAATCAAAGGGCTACTCCCTACAATGCATACAAGAACAAATAATCTTTCAAAGCAAGTATTATCTGAACTTGTTAAACATTTTCAAGATAAACTATTTTTAGACAAAGATAAAAACTGCGTAATAATTCCTAGAAATGTGAAGCTTGCAGAATGCCCTAGTTTCGGAAAACCTATAATCTTATATGATAAAAATTCAAATGGTTCGGTGGCTTATCAGAACTTAGCCGAGTCAATACTCGCAAGTTAATCTAGTATTACTAAGGAAAACATATGGCTAAAATGGCATTAGGTAGAGGGATAAGTGCGATCTTTGATGATATTGAAAGTGCTTATAAAGAAGACTTAAAAAGTGAAGAAAATGTTGTTAGTTTAAATATTGATGAGATTAAACCAAACCCATATCAGCCAAGAAAAACTTTTGACGAAAAAGGTCTTGAAGAGTTAAGTGAATCAATTAAAAAATATGGTTTAATACAACCAATAGTTGTTTTACAAAAAAAAGACTCTTTTGTACTAATAGCAGGTGAGAGAAGACTTAGAGCTTCTAAACTTGCTGGATTTACTCAAATAAAATCAATTTTAGTAGACCTTGAACAAGGTAAGCTAAGAGAACTAGCATTAATCGAAAATATTCAAAGACAAGACTTAAACCCAATTGATCTTGCAAATTCATATAAAGAACTTCTACAAACTCACAATATTACACAAGAAGATTTGAGTTTAATTATACATAAAAGTAGGGCACAAATATCAAATACGATGAGATTACTTACTTTAAGTGAAAAAACGCAAAAAAGTGTAGTTGATGGTCATATATCACAAGGTCATGCAAAAATATTAGTGGGATTAGATCAAACAGCTGAATCAACAGTTCTCAATTCAATTTTAGGTCAGAAATTAAACGTAAGACAAACAGAAGATTTAGTAAAGTCTCTTAAAAATAGTATAGCTAATAGAACAACTGCAAAAAAAATTGATAAGATAGACGGATTAGATGAGCTTAATAACATTCTTAAAAACTCTAATTTTTCTCACAAAATTAAAAATAATACACTTACAATTAACTTCAATTCAAAAGATGAAGTTTTAGAACTTCTACGTTGTCTTAATTCTTAGCTAAGAGACTTATACATAAGCCTATAATTAATGTTTCATAGGTGCTATTTAAGTTTGACAATATAAAATATCCATAAATTTATTGTACCGCTTTTATTAAATATTTAATATAAATTGAGTGTTTAATAAGAGGGGATAATACAAATTCGTAAGGAGAGTGTTTGCTTAGTTTAAGTCCAGAGCTATTAGCTATAACAGTGGTAGTTTTTCTATTCATGGTTTATGTTTTAAATATAATTTTATATAAACCTATATTTGCCTTTCTCAAAAGTAGAGAAAGTGTTTCGTTAGATTACCAGAACAAAATAGAAGGTTTATCTAAAAAAATAGAAGAATTTGACCAAGAATCAAGAGAATCACTCTTAAAGGCTAGAGAAGAAGCTAAACAAATAAGAGGTCAAAAAGTAAAAGAAGTAAACTTAAAAGTTGATCAAGAAATAGCAATTTTTAAAAGACAAATGCTTAGCTCAAGAAAAGTAGAACTTGAAGAGCTTGAAGTTCAAAAAAATGCTGTTTTAGAAGAAGTTAAAAAAGATTTGCCGGAATTTAGCAAACTTTTATCAAATAAATTAGTTTAAAGGGTATTTGTAATATGAATAAAAAAATATGGTTTTTATTATGTTTACCGTTGGTTTCTATTTTAGCTTATGACAAAGTCAGTGATACTGATATTGTTGCTAGGACTATTAACTTTACGATATTTGCAACTATTATGTATAAGCTAATCAGTGGTCCGTTAAAGAGTTTTTTAAAAGATAGACAGGATGCTATTGCAAATGAATTTACTGACTATGAAGATAGATATACTTTATTAAAAAGACAATTTCAAAAAGCTAAAGATAAACATTCTAATTTGTCTCTTAAATCTAAAGAGATTGTTGAGCTTGCAAAACAAGAAGCAAAAGAAATTGAAGAATCAAGTCTTTTAAATCTTAAAACTAGTATGAAAAACTTAGAAGTTGATAATCAAAATTATTTAATTAATAGAAAAAAATCTTTAAAGAAAGAAATTATTAATGAAATAGTAGAAGATGTTTTTAAATCAGATAAACTTGACTTAAAAGTGCCTGACTTTGTAAGTATAATAGAAAAAAAGGTTACTTTATGAGTCAAAATAAATTAGTAGCTAATTATTCTAATGCTTTTTTGAATTTAATAGAAAAAAATGAATATAAAAGTTTAGAAGAAAATTTAATAGTATTAGATCTTGTATTACAAAATAGTGATGTAAAGTCAGTAATTAATGGTCTTGATGATAGTCGTAAAAAATTAGAATTTATAAATTCTTTTATAAATGATGATAAAAAACTAAGTAATTTCGTAAGTTTATTAAACTGTGAAAACAGACTGAATATACTTTGCGATATTGTTACTTATATTATTAAATTTATTAATAACGAAAATAGAAATTTTGAAGTAAAATATGCTTCAAAACTACCTATACAAAATAATGACGTTAAAGAGTTAAATGAGCTTTTTTCTAAGAAATTAGATGCAAATTTAGCACAAGTAATAGAAGAAAATGATTTAAACGGATTAAAAGTGTCTATTGATGATTTGAACATCGCGGTTAAAATATCGATGAGTGATCTCAAACAAAGATTAAAAAAACATATATTTAAAAATTTTTAAGGAGAAGTTATAGTGGATAAAATTAGAGCAGACGAAATTAGTTCTATCATTACACAGAAGATAAAAGACTTTGATTTCAATATTGACGTTCAAGAAGTAGGTAAAGTTATAGCAGTAGCTGATGGTGTTGCAACTATTTATGGTTTACAAAACGCTATGGCTGGTGAGATGTTAGAGTTTGAAAACTCTCAAAAATGTATGATACTTAACCTTGATGAGTCAAGTATTGGAGCTGTAATACTTGGTTCAAGTGATACTATATCTGAAGGTATGAGCGTTAAACGTTCAGGCGAACTTCTAAAAGTTCCAGTTGGTCCAAGTGTAATAGGTAGAGTTCTTAATTCACTTGGTGAACCAATAGACGGAAAAGGTGACCTTGAAGGTGCTGAGTATAAGTTTGTTGAAGAAATGGCTCCTGGAATTATGGCTAGAAAGTCAGTTCATGAACCACTTCATACTGGTATTAAAGCGATTGATGCACTTGTTCCAATTGGGAAAGGTCAAAGAGAGCTTATCATTGGTGATAGACAAACTGGTAAAACTACTGTTGCAATTGATACAATTCTTAACCAAAAAGGTCAAGATGTAAAATGTATATATGTAGCAATCGGTCAAAAACAATCTACTGTTGCTCAAGTTGTTAAAAAACTTGAAGAATCAGGAGCTATGGAATACACTACAGTAGTAAATGCTGGAGCAAGTGACTCTGCTGCTTTACAATTCCTTGCACCTTATGCTGGTGTTACTATGGGTGAATACTTTAGAGATAATGGACAACATGCTTTAATAGTATATGATGATCTTAGTAAACACGCTGTTGCATATAGAGAAATGTCTCTTATTCTTAGACGACCTCCAGGACGTGAAGCATATCCTGGTGATGTATTTTATCTTCACTCAAGATTGCTCGAACGTGCTGCAAAACTTAGTGATGAATTAGGAGCTGGTAGTTTAACAGCACTTCCTATCATTGAAACACAAGCAGGCGATGTATCAGCGTATATTCCTACAAATGTTATTTCTATTACTGATGGACAGATATTCCTAGAAACTGATCTATTTAACTCAGGTATTAGACCTGCTATTAACGTGGGACTTTCAGTATCTCGAGTGGGCGGTGCTGCTCAAGTAAAAGCTACAAAACAAGTTGCTGGTACACTAAGACTTGATCTTGCACAATACAGAGAACTTCAAGCATTTGCACAGTTTGCAAGTGACCTTGATAAAAGTAGTAGAGATCAGTTAAGTAGAGGTGAAAGAATGGTTGAACTTCTAAAGCAAGGACCTTTCTCACCAGTAAGCTTCGAAAAGCAAGTTGCTATTCTTTATGCTGGAGTAAATGGACACTTAGATGATATCGCAACATCAGAAGTTGTTAAATTCCAAGATGAATTTTTAAGAACTTTAGAACTAAGTCAGCAAGAATTATTAAATAACATAAAAGAAACTAAAAAAGTAGATGACAAAATAAAACTAGCACTTGAAACTGTTATAAAAGACTTTAAATCTACTTTTGTAACGGAATAAATTATGGCTAATTTAAAAGATATAAAAAGACAAATTAAAAGTGTACAAAACACTGAAAAAACTACAAAAGCTATGAAGCTTGTATCTACTGCTAAGCTAAGACTTGCAGAACTAGCTGCAAAAGAAGCTAGTGCGTATGCAAGAAAAATTAGTGAGGTTTTGTCAGAAATATCTTATGAATATAGTGCAAACAATTTACAATCAAGTGAAATTAAGTTTTTCAATCATTCTCAAGAGGTAAAAACTATAGATATTATCTGTGTAACAGCAGATAAAGGTCTATGTGGTGGATTTAATGCTCAAACATTAAAAACGACTACTGAATTACTTGAACTTCATAAAGATAAAAATGTAAGACTTACTGTGATTGGTAAAAAAGGCAGAGATTACTTTAAGTTTAAAGGTGTTCCTATCTTTAAAGAATATATAAATGTAAGTTCTACACCTAACTATAAAGTAGCAAAAGAGATTATTGATGTTGCTATGAAAGATTTTATCAGCGATGAAACACATAGAGTTATTCTTGTAAGTAATGGCTATAAAAATATGATTTCACAACAAATAAAAGTTGTAGAATTACTTCCAGTTACACCTTTAGAAATTGAAAACAAAAGTTTATCTCTTATTGAGACCGAACCTGAAGACTCAAAAGTTATATTTGAAGAATTGACTGGTAAATATGTAGAGTATAATATGTATTACGCTCTTATTGATTCACTTGCTGCTGAACATAGTGCTAGAATGCAGGCTATGGATACAGCTACTAAGAATGCGGGTGAAAGAGTTGATGCACTTACTCTTTCTTATAATAAAGCAAGACAAGAAGTTATTACAACTGAATTAATAGAAATTATAAGTGGAGTAGAATCCTTAAAATAGTAAAGGCTTAAGAGATAAATCTTTTGTAAATAAAAGGGTTGTTTCTAAGTTTAAGAGCGACAAGTCGCGAGAGCCGTCTGCTTAAGACAGAGTTAAAGGAATTTATTTCCTTAACTCAAATAAAAATGTAATAAAAGGAATTATAAATGAAAGGTAAAATAACTCAAGTTATTGGTCCTGTTGTTGACGTGGATTTTGATGGGACACTTCCAGCTATAAACGAAGCAATATTAGTTAAGTATACATTAGAAGGTGCTGAGCAAGAACTTATTCTTGAAGTTGCAGCACATACAGGAAACAAAAGAGTAAGAACAATAGCTATGGGTATGACAGAAGGTCTTACACGTGGTTTAGAATGTGAATCTTTGGGTAGTCCAATAACAGTTCCAGTAGGGAAAGAAGTACTTGGAAGAATATTTAATGTTATTGGTAAAACAGTTGATGGTGGAGAACAAATTACATCAGCAACAAGACATCCTATCCATAGATCAGCTCCTACTTTTGCTGAACAAAGTACAGAAAGTACAGTATTTGAAACAGGTATTAAAGTAGTTGATTTGCTAGCTCCTTATGCAAAGGGTGGTAAAGTAGGGCTATTTGGTGGTGCTGGTGTTGGTAAAACTGTTATTATTATGGAACTTATTCATAATGTCGCATTTAAACACAGTGGATATTCAGTATTTGCTGGTGTTGGTGAGAGAACAAGAGAAGGAAATGATCTTTATAACGAAATGAAAGAATCAAATGTACTTGATAAAGTTGCTCTTTGTTATGGTCAGATGAATGAATCTCCAGGTGCAAGAAATAGAATCGCACTAACTGCTCTTACTATGGCTGAGTATTTTAGAGATGATGAAGGTCTTGATGTACTTATGTTTGTTGATAATATCTTTAGATACGCTCAATCAGGTTCTGAAATGTCAGCACTTCTTGGAAGAATTCCAAGTGCTGTTGGGTATCAACCTACACTTTCACGCGAGATGGGTGTACTTCAAGAAAGAATTACATCAACTAAAAAAGGTTCAATTACTTCTGTTCAAGCAGTATATGTACCTGCGGATGATTTAACTGATCCTGCACCAGCATCTGTATTTGCACACCTTGATGCTACCACTGTACTTAACCGTTCAATTGCAGAAAAAGGAATATATCCAGCTGTTGATCCTCTTGATTCAAGTTCAAGAATGCTTGATCCAGCTATAATAGGTGAAGCACATTATAAAGTTGCACGTGATATACAAGCAATATTACAAAAATACAAAGATCTTCAAGATATCATCGCTATTCTTGGTATGGATGAGCTTAGTGAGGAAGATAAACAAATAGTTGGAAGAGCAAGAAAAGTAGAAAAATTCCTTTCTCAACCATTCTTTGTTGCTGAAGTATTTACTGGAATGAGTGGTAAATATGTAACTCTAGAAGAGACTATTAAAGGCTTCTTAGGAATTATAGAGGGTAAATATGACGACTTAAGCGAAGATGCTTTTTATATGGTTGGTAATATAGACGAAGCTATAGAAAAAAACAAAAAGCTTTCATAAAGGCTATAAATGAATAATACAATGAAATTAGAAATTGTATCTCCAAGTGGCGTCATCTATGAAGGTGAAGCTACTATGGTTATATTACCAGGAAAAGAAGGTGAACTTGGTGTTCTTGCCGGACACTCATCTTTACTAGCTCTTTTACAATCTGGGACAATAGAGATAAGCTACCAAGATGGTAAAAAAGATCTTGTAGCTATAGACTGGGGTTATGCAAAGATTAACCCACAAAGTATATCGATATTAGTAAATGGAGCTGTTTATATAGCTGGTAGTGATAGCAGTGAGCTAAAAGCTTCAATAACAAAAGCAAAAGATTTACTAACTAGCATAAGTTCTGATAAGGCTACTTTAGTAAGTACTATGTCAAAGATAGATAAGATTAAATACTAATGGACTTGATACTCAATTCAAATCCAATAGCTATTTTTGTATTTATTTGGTTGTCAATATATTTTGTATTGACAATCGCTATTTCTATATATAAGTATTTAAGTATCACAGCCTTATACCTTCAGGAAAAAAGGTCATTAAAGTCTTTGATGAAGAACAAGATGCTTACAACTAAATCTATATTAACATCTTGTGATGCTAGTAGTATTTACTCAGTCTGTAGACTTGAGACTCTTAAAAATTCTACTTCAGGACTCTCTTTTCTTTCAATGATAAGTTCAACTGCACCTTTTATAGGTTTATTTGGTACGATAGTATCTATTCTTGAAACTTTTAAGTCTCTTGGTAGCGCAAAGTTTGTATCACTTAATCTATTAGCACCCTCTATATCAGAAGCTCTAGTAGTTACTGCTGTTGGTATATTTGTAGCAATTCCAGCATATAGTATGCATATACTACTAAGTAGAAAAATAAATACATATATGAGTACAATAGATCAGCAAATAGAGATACTCAAAACTCTCAAAAAATGAATAACGACTGGGACAAAGCACCTGAGCTTAATATCACACCTCTTGTAGATGTTATGCTCGTACTATTAGCTATTCTTATGCTTACAACTCCGGTCATGCTACACGAAGAAAATATTATACTTCCATCAGGAAGCAACTCTAAACAAATAACAAAAATACCAGAAATAGAAATCAAAATAAATAATAAAAGACAAATCTTTGTCAAAAAACAAAAATATAACTTCGCTACATTTCCAGATAGCTTTTTAGGAATAGCAAATAAATATAAACCTACAACTCCAGTATATATAAGAGCAGATAAAAATCTAAAATACGAAGATGTAATATATATACTAAAGTCAGTAAAAAGTGCAGGGCTTACTAAAGTCTCTTTGATGACTGATATATAAGTTTTATATAGGATATAAAGTGACTTTTTTTTAAGGAATAAGATGAACCTTTTTTCTGAAACTCAAAGTCCACAACTTCCTTTTTATTTGCCAAATAATATTAATTATTCATATAAATATGATGAGAAATCAAAATCATTTTTTATAACTATTCCTAATGGTGAACTTATTTATTTTGAGTTTTTTTTTAACAAAAATATTAGTGATAAAATTATTCTATATTTCAAAAAAAACAATACTATAAATTGGCAGTCTCAAAAGATTAAAATATACGGTAAAGAAGTAATTCAACCAAGACTAACTTCTTGGTATGGGGATACTGGAGTTACTTATTCATATTCAGGTATTACTTTATATCCTAATAAATGGAATAAAAAATTACTCTATATTAAAAAACAAATTGAAAAGATTACTGATAAAACATTCAATAGTGTCTTACTCAACTGGTACAGGGATGGAGAAGATTATATGAATTGGCATGCAGATGATGAAAAAGAACTAGGAACAAATCCAGTCATTGCATCTATAAGCTTTGGTAAAACTAGAGATTTTGTCCTTCGTCAAAACAATGATTCATCACAAAAAATAACTATTCCACTAACTCATGGAAGTCTTCTTATTATGCAAGGAGAAATACAACATCACTGGAAACACTGTTTACCTAAAAGAAAAAGAGTTAAAGGTTCTAGGTTTAATCTGACTTTTAGAGATGTTGTTGATGTTTAGTAATACATCATCTTTTGAATTTTCTTCTTATTGATAGAATTAATAGAGTCCAAACAGTAGTAGAAAATATTACTTGAAAATAATATATAAAACTAAATAAGTTTTTTTTAGAAATTAATACATCCATATTTTTAGGTATAGAAATAATAGGTATAGATGTTGTAAAAGAATATTTAAAAGATTCTATGGTCTTTTGTATAGAGTAATTATCTTGAAAAAAAGTATAAATTATCATAAAAACAACTATTGAAACTAGTAAAACACTTAAAGCTCTTGTTGGACTTGTATTAAACTTTGAAATCCAGTTATACCAATTTAACCAATAAAAAGGTTTATGTACAATACAACAAAGTTTATCTTCATATGGATTTTGAATTTTTATTCTCATTTCTAATTCTTTTTTATAATATTCATCTCCTTTTTGGTAGAGAGTTAGTTGATCATATTTGTTTTTTGTTTCAGCATAAAGTATTTCTTTTTCTTCTAAGTTACTGTCTATTCTTTCTTCAGCTATAGATACTTTATTCTCTAACAATATTAACGCTATATCTAGTTCATTTTTTTTTGAAAATTTTTTATAAAGATTATCATAAACCATTTCTACTTTTTTATACACATAGTTTTCTTTAGTAGTAGTATTTATCATTTTATGATCAAAGATTATTTTGTTTTTATCATTCCAAAAAGTACAAGCTTCAAAAGTAATATTGTCTAAATTTGTACTTAGGAAGCTCGTTTCTTCTAAGTTACACATACTAAAAATGGTATTACTTAAAAAGTTTGTATTTTGAAAATAACATTTTTTATAAAATGTATTTCCATGAAAAGTAGCTTTTTTATAAAAACTTGTATCTCTAAACTCTATAGCATTTAATTTTATTTGAAAAAAATCTGTAATATCAAAAAAACGAGCTTTATTAAAACTAATTATATCATTATTTGAATGGAGGTTTAAAAAAGCTGTTTCTTTGTAAAAGGTTGCCTTGGCAAAATCACATGCTTGATTGAATTTACAGTTCTGAAATATTGTGAAGCCTTGAAAAGTAGAACCTGAAAAATTCACATCTTTTTTAAAGTTTGAATCTTTAAAAATTGTTGTTTCTTCAAATTTAGACAACATAAAATTAGCTTTATCTTCAAATGTTGTGTTACTAAAATCCACTTTTTTAGTAAATGAAATAAATTCAAAAATTGCTTCGTCAAGAAAAATTGCATTTTTAAAGATTAAAGATTTATAAGTTATATTTCCAAAGTTTATACTTCGTATAAACTTTGGAAATATAACATAAGAAAAATCACAATTATCTTCATCTATTTTTTCTTTAAAAAAAGTATCCCAAAATTCTTCTACTTTTTTATCATCTACCCATATTTTAATTATCTCTTCTTTTTTATTAATAATTTGTTTTTCTTCTTTATACCAGTCTTTTTTATCACAATGAAAAATACATTTTCCAAATTCTTTAGAGTATTCATCCTCTTTCTTACAATGTTCGCACTTCATTTAATACCTTGTATATATAATCTGAATATTATACATTAATTTTTCACTAAGGTTAATAAATATGAATAAAATTAACTACAATAATTTTTCTTTAGTTCTTTCAGGTGGCGGTGCACTTGGTATTGCTCATCTTGGGGTTATATCTGACTTGGAGGCCAAAAGTATGGTTCCAAGTGAAATAATAGGAACTAGCATGGGGTCTATTATTGGAGCTAGTCTTAGTATTGGTATGAGTGAGAAAGATATATATACTCTTATTGAAGAGTTTTCGAATGTTTTTAAGTGGATAAGATTTTCTTTACGAGGTAACTCTATAATTAAGACTGCCAAAATTGAAAAGATTTTTTACTCAATTTTTGGTAATACAAAAATAAAGGATACTTTAATACCTCTTAAGATAGTAGCTACTAATTTAGCTAATGGTGATGCCAAGATATTTGATGATGATACACGTATAGTAGATGCATTACTATGTAGTATGGCAATTCCAGGAATATTTGAAGAGAAGAGCTTAGATGGTAGTATATTTGCAGATGGATTTATAAGTGATAATTTAGGTGTTAAATATACTTCATTTGACGATATATTAGCTGTTGATGTTTTAGGGAGGAATTCTTTTGATGAAGAGCTTTTAAAAAGCTCATTTAAAACAAAAAACGTTTTGAATATGTTTGAAAGGTCTCTTAGACTTTTAATATACAATCAGACAAGAAAGAGTATAGAACAATTAGTAAATAAGAGTATTTATCTAATAGAACCAAATACAAAAGACTACAAAACTTTCCAATTTAATAGATACAAAGAAATCAGAAACTTAGGTAAAAACTTAATAGAATAGGGCTATTATACTTTACATACTATAAAGCTAATAATTATATGTACTATATTACACATAGTTTTAATTACTGTTTTTGATACTGTTCCAAAATATACTTATATGTTTTTCAAAGCTTGAAGCTATTGTGTTTGAGCTTTGAAATCTATCTATATTAAATACCGATATTTGAAACCTATAAAAGAATAGGGAAGACAAAAACTCCCAAGCTAATGATATAGGATCACTACTACCAATAAGTCCTTTTTGCATCATCTCAAAAAATAAGCTCGATAGTGCGTTTATCTGTTTTTCTAGGTAGTTATCAAGATATTTATCTCTTACATTCTTGTTTTGCATAATCTCTATTATAAAAAACCTAAAGAACTTATCACTGTTTTTATCATAAGATAGGAGCTTAAAGCTCATAGCAATGTCTAATAGTGTGGATTTTGGCTTATCTATATTCAGATTAATATTATCCTTTAGTAAGAATGTACTATCAAAATATTTGTCTATGATATGTGTGAGTATATCCTCTTTATTTTTGAAGTGATTGTATATAGCACTCTCTCTTATTCCTACATCTTTAGCGATTTTTCGTACACCTGTAGCATGATAACCAAACTCAGAAAATAGAGCTAGCGATGAATGTATTATTTTTTCTTTTGTTGTTAATTCCATATGAATAGCCTTAAAATAGGGATATGTAACTATATCAAAAACACTTTAAGAACAAACGTTCATAAAGTGTTTTTGATATAGTGAACAAGTGTTCTTGTAAAACAAGAATGCAAAAGAACATATGTTCACATGGATACCTATAGTGGCATAATCCCGATTAGCTGTAGATATACAACTGTGAGCTGTGGTTCTTTAAGCCCATGAAAATATTTGCCATAACGTAGAAACATAGACTGTTTTGTAGGCTAAAATTAACTGATTAGTTTTGCAATATATTATATGATTTGATATACTTATGAAGATGTTAATCGGCGTAATAGTATATTAACAACTGTTTATTTTTAGATACGTATTTTGATATGTTTTATTGCGTGTTGAATTATACGTATAATTATATGGGTAATTATGCACTTGAATGATATAAATGAAATCTTAAATAAAAAAGATTCACTTCTAACTGAAATCTATTTTGAGCTACAAACTTCATTTGAACAAAAATATGGACACAATACTGTTGTAATGATAGAGATTGGTTCATTTTTTGAAGTGTATGAAGTAAACAATCAAGATATAAAAGTAGGTAAAGCAAAAGAGATATCAGAACTACTAAATATCCAACTAACAAGAAAAAACAAATCAATAATAGAAAACTCACCCTCAAACCCACTTCTTGCTGGTGTACCTGCTGTATCATTTGAAAGATACTTAGGTCTTTTGATGCAGACTAAAAAATACACTATAGTAGTAATCAAGCAAAAAGGCAAAATGCCAAACGTCACAAGATACGTAGCAAACATACTTTCCCCTGGAACGAATTTTGATTATGTGATGGAGTCAGATGATAACTATATAGTATCTATCGTGATAGAGGTTAATAGTGGTCTTTATACTATAGGTTTTAGTGCTATTGATGTAAGTACTGGTAAGACTATCATTGATAATATAGAGGGTACACTTGAAGATAAGACATTTGCTCTTGATCAGGTCTTTGATCTGCTTAGTATATATAGTACAAGTGAGATAATAATCACTTTTAACAACAAAAGTATCAATCAATCTTATGTATTAGACTATCTTGAAATCAATGAAAAATCATATCACTATAATATCAACAAAAACAGAATAAAAATAGCCTATCAAAATGAGCTTTTTTCTCATATATACTCAATTAAATCAATTCTAAGTCCTATAGAATACCTAGATATCGAAAGATATCCAAATGTAAGTGAATCTCTGGCCATTTTGTGTGATTTCATACTTGAGCACGACTCAGCTATAGTTGAAAAGATGAATAAACCAAAGTTTTTAAAAAATAAAAAGTACTTATATCTTGGGAATAACGCTCTAGAACAACTAGGTATCATCTCAAAAGATAAAACAGAGATGACTCTTCTTAATCTTTTGTCTCAGACCTCTACATCTATAGGTAAAAGACTACTCAAAGAAAGGTTACTAAACCCTATTTGTGATATCAAAGAGCTTAATACTAGATATGATCTTATCGAACTACTTCAGAGTAAATACAGTGACTTTGAAGTGAGTTTAAAGTCTATTTATGACATAGAAAGGATTGCAAGACGGGTTAAGTTAGGCAAGATTCATCCTTATGAGATTAGCTATCTTTTTGATTCTCTTAACTCTATATTAGAACTTTTTACACTAGATTCAAAAGTAACTTCTTTGCTTATATCTCCTGATATTATTCAAAATACTCAAGAATTAGCAAACTATTTAAAAACTAATTTTATTATAGACGTATGTTCCAAGTTCACAAAAGATCAGATAAACGAAAATATATTTTGTGATGGTGTATATCCAGTAATTGATGAAATAACATTACAGATAAATAAAGAATATTCAAAAATAGAGCAAATAAGCTCTTATATTGACTCATTATTCTCTGAAGATAGAAAGTTCTGTACTATTGGCTGGCTTGAAAGTGAGGGATACTATATAAACATAAGTAAAAATAGATTTAAACTCATAGAAAATAAACTACTTGCAGCTTTTACCAAGATAGACGATGAAAATATATTTTTAAAAGATTTTAACTTCAAACATCTCAAAAATAGCGTGAAAATCAACTCTTATTTGATTCAAAATATCTCACACAATATCTTTGGATATCAAAACAAACTAATAAGTATAATTCAAGAAAAATTCATAGATATGTTAGGCCATATCGAGCAAAAGTACTCATTATTACTTGAAAACCTAATAGACTTTGTAGGTAATCTTGATCTTTCCATCAATAACGCTAAGCTTTCAGTCCAAAATGGCTACACAAGACCTGTACTAGAAAATTCAGATGATAGATATCTTGATATCGTGGCTCTTAGACATCCCACTATAGAATCACGAGAAGCTAACGGTATATATGTACCAAATGATATATATCTTGGTAAAACAAAAGAAACAAAACATAATCACATTACATTAGAATCAAGTAATACAGATGACCTTAACGGGGTATTACTATATGGTATTAATTCAAGTGGTAAATCATCTTTGATGAAAAGTATCGGTATAGCTGTGATTATGGCTCAAGCTGGATTTTTTGTACCTGCAAAATCTATGCGTATGAGTATATATGAGCAAGTATTTACAAGGATAGTATCCAAGGATAACTTATACAAAGGTCTATCTACATTTACCGTTGAGATGTTAGAGATCAAAAATATACTAAATAGAGCTACAAAAAAATCACTTATACTAGGAGATGAAATATCTCAAGGTACAGAAACAGTATCAGCTTTAGCCATAGTAGCAAGTGCTATTAAAAGATTTGTAGAAAAAAAAGCTATTTTTATCCTTGCTACTCATCTTCATGATCTTTTTAAAATTAAAGAAATACAAAACCTTGAACATATAATACCATTACATTTTAGTATCAGTTACGAAGAGGATACCAATAAACTAATATATAATAGAAAACTAGCATACGGAAAAGGTGACTCTACCTATGGCTTAGAGTTCGCCCAGTATCTAAGCCTAGATAGTAAATTCATAAACTACGCGTATGATATAAGAGATGAAATTTCAAATAAAATCTCAAACCCTAAAAAAAGTGTAAAAAAATCAAAAAGGAGTAAATACAACAAAGATCTATACATAGTAAAATGCGTAATATGTGGAGAGCGAGCTGATGAAGTACATCATATCAAATCACAAGCAAGTGCAAATAAAGAGGGTAGAATAGAGCATTTCGATAAAAATCATAAATATAATCTAATACCACTATGTAAAATTCATCATAATAAAGTACATACTAAAGAACTTGATATAGAAGGGTTTGTGATGAGCAGTGAGGGGTTGGAAATTAAGACCTCTTAATAAATTTTTGAAGTTATAATCTTCTTAGGTTTATTAGCTTTTACTGATAAATGATATAATATCAAAAATTTAGGTTGAAAATAATGAATACATCAAACTTATTAGATACAAAAACTCATTCATTTAATAATATTATTCAAAATGGTAATATATATATAGTACCACATTTCCAAAGAGATTATTCATGGACAGAAGATAATTGGGAAGATTTATGGACTGATATTATAACTATTAATGAAAATAAAGAATCTCATTATATGGGATCCATTGTATTATTAAATAAAGGAAATTCTAATTATCATATTATTGATGGACAACAACGATTTACAACATTAAGTATTATTAGTTTAGCAGTTATCACAAAATTAAAAGAACTTGTATCAAAAGGTATTGAAAAAGAAGAAAACACGGAACGAATTGAATTACTGATGAAAGAATATATAGGTCAAAAAGATTCTGTATCATTAACTTATTCAAGTAAATTATTTTTAAATGAAAATAATGATAGCTTTTATCAAAGACGACTTTTGTCATTTAGTGAACCTATTAATGTAAAAAAACTATTAGATTCTGAAAAACTACTTTGGAAAGCTTATATGTTTTTTGTAAACAAAATAAATGAACTTTCTCAGAATATTAATACAGGAAGTGAACTGGCTTCTTTTTTGAAAAATACTGTTGGAAAAAATCTATTATTTATTCAAATTACAGTAGAAAACGAGTTAAATGCCTATACCATATTTGAAACTCTAAATTCAAGAGGAGTTGAACTAACTTCAACTGATTTATTAAAAAATTATCTTTTTTCTTTGGTCGCAAAAAGTTCATCAGACTTAAAGCAAGTGAAAAAGCAATGGAAAAAAATCATTGATATAATAGGATTAAAAGATTTTTCAACTTTTTTGAGACATTACTTAAACAGTAAAATGAAACTAATTAATAAGGGATATCTATTTAAGGCTATTAAATTAACTGTAAAAGAAGATGAAGATGTATTTAGTTTATTAGATAGTCTAGAAGAGTCAGCATATATTTATATAGCATTAGGAAATCCAAATGATGAATATTGGAGAGAAGATAAAGATTTAATTGAGTTAATAGATGCATTAAAATTATTTGGAGTTACTCAACATAAACCATTACTCATGATTTCACACAAATATTTGGAGAGTAAAGACTTTAAAAAATTATTAAAATCTTTAGTCTCTATATCTTATCGTTATAGTGTAATTGGTAGACATCAAACAAATATAATGGATAAAATTTATAATAAGGCTTCTATCTTAGTATATAATGGCAAGGGAAGTGTTGGTCTTAGTGAAATATTAAACTCTATAAAAGATTTATATATTTCTGATGATGACTTTAAAAACTCCTTTGAAGGGAAAAGCTTTAACACAAATAATAGTAGTCATAAAAAGCAAGCAAGATATACTCTTTATAAAATTGAAGGACAACTCCAAAATGGTAATAAGTATGATTATGCATCAGATTTGGGAACAATAGAACATATACTTCCTGAAAATCTAACTGAAGAATGGGAACAAATATTCTCAGAAGATGAACATATTCGAAATATTTATAAAATAGGTAACTTTACTTTACTTGAGCCAAATAAAAATAGAGATATTGCTGATAAAGTTTTTTGTGAAAAAGAAAAAGTATATCATACAAGTAAATATGCTATGACCAAAAGCATAGAAGCATCAGAATGGAATATCTCAGGACTTAAGCATAGACAATCAAAATTAGCAAGTATAGCCTGTGGAATTTGGAAAATTCAATATAATTAAATAAATTTATTTTTAATAAAATTTGATATCTTTCACTATATAAGGATTTACTGACGTATGAATATAGACTTAATAATGCAAAATATGCTAAATCCCCCGATACTTTTCTTTTTTCTTGGAATGTTGGCAGTATTTTTAAAATCAGACTTATCTATTCCTCAACCATTACCAAAGCTTTTTTCACTATATCTGATTATTGCTATTGGATTACATGGTGGTTATGAATTATCAAAAAGTGGTATTACTGTTGATGTTGTAAAAACTCTTTCTTTAGCTATGTTTATGGCTACTTTAGTACCAATATATAGTTATTTTATCTTAAGAATCAAACTTGATCTACATAATGCAGTGGCAGTTGCGGCGACTTATGGCTCTATAAGTGCAGTGACCTTTATTACTGGTATTACATATTTGCAATCACTTGAAGTTGAGTATGGTGGACATATGGTTGCAGCCATGACCCTTATGGAGTCTCCAGCAATTATAGTAGGACTTGTATTTTTTGCAATCTATTCAAAAAAAAGTATGGGAAACAAAGCTGAGAAAACAAACTGGATAGAGATATTAAGAGAATCTTTTTTGAATCCATCTGTGTTCTTATTGATGGGTGCGCTTCTTATTGGTATACTTACAGGAGAAAAGGGATGGAACTCGATGGAACCTCTTTTTGGGTCATTATTCAAAGGGATGCTTGCATTCTTCTTACTAGATATGGGACTTGTCGCTGCTAAGAGATTGTATGAGCTTAAAAAATTAGGTTTGTTTCTTATTTTCTTCGCTATTTTGATGCCGATATTTAATGCATCTATAGGTATATTCTTGGGTTATATTTTTGAGCTCTCTAAAGGAGATGCCTTCTTATTAGCACTTCTTAGTGGTAGTGCGTCATATATTGCAGTTCCTGCAGCTATGAGGCTCTCAGTACCCAAAGCTAATCCTAGTATATATCTACCTCTTAGCTTAGCTATTACATTTCCTTTTAATATCTCGCTTGGAATTCCTCTTTATTATTTTATAGTCAACACTTTATGGAGCTAATATGAAAAAAATTGAACTAATTATTGAATCGCTATATTTAAGTAGACTAATCAAAATATTTGATAAAAATGATATCAATGGATACACAATAATAAAAGATATTGAAGGTATGGGGGAACGAGGTTTTAAGTCGGCTGATGAAATAACTGATGTTTTCAAAAACTATTATATATTCACGGTATGTGAAGAGCCAAAAGCAAAAATCATACTTGAGGGTATCAAAAAATTCATGAGAAAATATGGTGGCAAGTGTATCGTTTCTGATGTAGAGTGGTTAAGTATACATGAATAATAATTTATCAAAGGATAACTTCTAATATGGATCAAGTTTTTAATTACTCTAAAATGAGGATAGGTATTATTGGAGGTGGCCAGCTTGGTAGGATAATGGCTCAAAAGGCCAAAAAAATGGGATTTTTTGTAACTATTCTTGATCCAACGCCAAATTGTCCTGCTGCGCAAGTTTGTGATGAGCAAATAGTTGCAGACTTTTATGATAATGAAAAATTATCACAACTTGTTAAGCTAAGTGATGTGACAACATTTGAGCTTGAACATGTAGATACAAGTGTCCTAAAAAATCTTTTTGATGAAGGTCATAAAATCTATCCATCACCATACTTAATAGAACTAATACAAGATAAATACAAACAAAAAAAGCTACTTGATGAAAAAGGTGTAGCAGTTCCAGCATATAAAGAAATAAAAACAAAACAAGACTTAGAAAGCTTTGGCTTTCCAGTAATTCAAAAAGCAAGATTTGGAGGATATGACGGTAAAGGTGTATTACTTCTTAAAAGCGAGAAAGATACAGCAAATGCAATTGAATCTGAGTCATTCATAGAAGAGCTTGTAGATATAGATAAAGAGTTAGCAGTAATGGTAGCTAGGAATATAGATGGTGAGATTGCTTGCTATCCAGTAGTTGAGATGCTTTTTGATGATAGAGTAAATATCTGTGATATTGTCATAGCTCCTGCAAATATAGATGAAGGTATACAAAAAAAAGCTATAGATATAGCGATTAAATCCATCGAAGCACTTGATGGTGTAGGTATATTTGGTGTAGAGATGTTTCTTACAAAACAAAACAAAATATTAGTAAATGAAATAGCTCCAAGACCTCACAACTCAGGACACTATACAGTAGAATCATGTCTTACCTCTCAGTTTGAACAACTCATTCGTGCTGTGACAAATCTTCCTTTAGGCTCAACCAAACTCATATCTCCCTCCGCGATGGTGAATCTTTTAGGTGAAGATGGATATGAGGGTGAACCTATCATTGAGGGTATGCATGAAGTTTTATCTATTTCAGGGCTATCTTTTCACTTTTATTCAAAAAAAGAGACTAAGCCATTTAGAAAAATGGGACATATAACAGTACTTGATAATGATATAAATATAGCACTACAAAAAGCACAAAGAGCCAAAAATATCCTAAAGATAAAAGGAAAAATAAAAATATGAAAAAACCATTAGTTGGAATTATCATGGGAAGTGATTCGGATTTGAGTGTGATGAAAGAAGCAGCTATCATACTAAAACACTTCGATATAGAATACGAAATAACTATAGTCTCAGCACATAGAACACCTGAAAGACTTTTTGAGTACTCACATGAGGCTGAAGCAAGAGGCATAAGAGTAATAATAGCAGGAGCAGGTGGAGCTGCACATCTACCCGGAATGGTATCATCGATTTCAGCTCTTCCAGTTATTGGTGTGCCTGTTCGTTCATCTTCACTTGATGGTATGGATTCACTTCTTTCAATAGTACAAATGCCTGGAGGTATACCAGTAGCCACTGTAGCGATAAATGGTGCTAAAAATGCAGGGATACTGGCTACGGAAATACTAGGTGTAAAGTATGATGAGTTAAGAGAAAAAATAAAAAAATTTAAAAAACAATCAAAAGATGAAGTTGAAGCTAAAGCTAAAAGTCTTGAAACTCTCGATTATGAAGAGTATTTAAAAAAGATGAATAAAAAATAAAACTTCATATACGTTATTAACCTATGCAAGATATTAAAAACCTAATAAATAACTGGAGTGATAAAAGTGATATTATTATTCAAAATAATAAAGATTTTTATGCTCCAAGTTCTTTCTGGAAATTAAGTAAAAAAGAAATTAAATCTCAAACAAATGGCTGTGGACCTGAGGGGTGGGGATGGCTTGTTCCAGATTGTTTTCATCCATATTTCTTTTGTATTAGTAATATTTGTACCATTCATGATTATATGTACAATAAAGGTAAAAACTTAAAAGATAAAAGAATAGCTGATTTGATATTTAGAAAAAACTTTGAAATAAAACTATCCAAAGGTAAGAAATGGAAGTGGTTAAAGATTTTGAGAAAAAGAAGATTTCAAGTATACTTTAAAGTTGTTAAGAATAAAAGTTTTGATTTGTATTGTGATATGGATTCTAAGAGTTGTTGATGTTATTTAGCGTAATTTTATTCTTTGGTACTAAATATCAAAATACTTTCGCCAATTCGAATTACAAGTGCAATTTTTTAGATAAAATCATGCGACTAAATTCTGTTGAAAAGAGCGCATAAAAACTTCAAATGGTGTTTTCTCACAGAGAGTGCAAGCACAAGAAAATCAAGAGATTTTCTAGGTCTATGGGTTAATTTATGTGCGAATTTTATAACGAAGAATTAAAAAAAACTTAGAACTAATTTAGCCTAAATTTATGGGATTTACAAACTATTATAAGCCTCTTTTATATCATCATACTTCTTAGAAGCTATTAGCAATAAAGAAGCATTTAGCTTTATGAGTTTTTCATCGATATTATTATTTGTCATTAGGCTAATTATCTCTTCTTTTGTTTTTGACTCTCTTGTTGAAATACTTTCAATCCCAAAATCTTTTATATCTAATACTATATCAAAGTCTTTTTCTTCATCTAAAATAAACAGTTTACAGGACTTTGATATATCAGGACTACCTTCATCGCCACCTTTTACAACTACAAGTCTATCAAACCCAGCACTTACTCGTAAACTTGTATAAAACTCTTTATATGCACCATGAGTGAATCCTACAACACCATATTTAGATTTACTAGGATTAAAAAGCTTTTCAATTGTATTAAAAGCAGTCCTTACGATAAGTTCTCGTCTTATTGGTGCGAGTGTACTAACTTTATTAAGAAAATCAGATCTATCATTTAGTATTGTATTTGTTAGTGCTTCTTTAGGAATCATTTTGGTTGTTACACCATTTTTTGCTGGAACTAGGTCATCAATACTGAGTGATATTTTTATATCTTTTAAGTACTTTGACGCCAAGACTAATAAATACGGATTTCTAATCTTTCCATCATAAGCATATCCACAAAAAATTGAGTTCTCATTAATATCACTGTACTTTATCCGACTTATTACATATTCGTAAGCATATTTAAGTTCTTCGTGAGATTCACCACTTAATCTCCAACCTTGTAAAAAAGCACCTATTTGAGCGTCACTAAGTTCTCTATTCATAATAGACTTCATTGCAAACTCAACTTCATCTTTACTTAGATTACGGTTTCCCTTAGGTCCTGTTCCAACTGCTTTTATAACTGTTTTAAAATCTATCATATACTAAGACCTTTCAATTGTGTAACATCTCCAAAAATTAAAATTGCAGGTGAACTAACTCCCCGTGATTTTTCATGTAAATTAGCAATTGTAGTTTTAATAACTACTTGATTTGTTCTACTTGCACTTCCCACAATAGCAACTTTATAATTCATATCAATATTTTGATTTTTGGCTTCAGCTTCTATATATTTAGCACAAGAAAGACCCATGAGGACTACTGTTGTATGTTTTTCACGTTTAAGTAAGTCCATCCAATATAGATTAATTGCACCATCTTTAAGATGTGCAGATACTACAGAAAATGAATTTGAAACACCTCTATGAGTTAGTGGTATATTTGCTAGGCTTGGTCCAGCTATTGCTGAACTTATACCACTTATTACTTCTACACTAAAGTCATGTGAAGTTAAAAACTCATATTCTTCATATCCTCTACCAAAAATATATGGATCACCACTTTTAAGTCTTGCTATCTTTTTACCAGATTTTGCATACTTCAAAAGTAGATTATTTATCTCACCTTGAACTAAAGAATGATTGTTTTTAGATTTGCCAACAAAGATTTTTTCAGTACTTTTAGGAATTATTTCTAATATTTCTTTTGAAATCAAATTATCATAAAACACTACATCTAAATTTTGAATGATTTTATATGCTTTAATACTAAGAAGTTCAACATCACCTAACCCGCAACCAATCAAATATATTGGATTAAATAACCTTTTTGTTTTAAGTTCAGTTTTTTCTTTATTTATAATACCATTTAATCTGTCTTGTGAACTTTCTTCACAAAGAGTTTCGATTTTTTCAGGGATTATTTCACTGATTTTTTGTTTTACTACTTTTATGACAGAAGGGCTACTTCCACCACTTGTAACTGCAATCTTTAATTTACCATAATACAAAATAGAAGAAAAGAAAAAATCACAATACTTTTGATCGGCTGACACATTTATAAGTAAAAATCTCTTTTGTTTTTCTTCAAGTAATAAGTCAAGAACTTTTTTACTACCTGTACTATCAACCACAATATTATAATCTCTAGCATCTGATATCTCAAAATTTTTAATTGTTTTTTTGACATCAAGTTTATGGAAGTTTTCATCAAAATTTGATGAAATTACTTCAAAAACAATACCGTTTTTTTGGAGTGAAGTAGCACGTTTAAAACCTATCTTACCAGCACCGATTAAAAGTACTTTAGGGTTTGTCAGAGTTATAGGAAAGCTCAATTAGTAGTCCTAGTATTAGAAGATATAGAGCCTATGATAGGCTCTA
>CACVAW010000006.1 GCA_902727925.1 uncultured Campylobacterales bacterium
AAATTTATAGTAAAAAATGTAAAAAGCTCACTTATAAAATATTTAGAAGTTATTTCAGTTAATGGTGAGAATAATATCAAAGGTGAATATTTTTACAAAAGAGTTATTGAACTTACAAAAAAATAAAGAGGATAAAAAATTGTAACTCTTATAAAAGTTTGAACACATTCGGAGTTAGATAACTAAATTTAACAAAGTATTCTTGAGGGTTTTAGATATAATTATTGTGCTAGTACTATTTTGAGTTCACTGCGAAAGCTTACGAAGTGTAATGTAGTAAGTCGTGGATGAGCCACCAACCAAGAGGGCTGTAGTTATTCAAATAAATGTTTGATTATCCTAGTTTTTTGATATACTAGTAATATACTTACTATGTTAATAGGAGTTTGTTATGACTATAGTAACACTTACAATTGATGATAAGCCAGATGACTTTATGGAAGCATTTCAAAAATTTATTTCTAAATTTAAAGGTGTCTTTTTTGAAATAGAGGAAGAAGAAACAGAAGAAGAGGTACTTGCTAGTTTTACAAAAGCTATGAGAGATATTAAAAGTGGTGATTTAGTTATTACCGCACCAATTAAATATAGCAATTTAAATGGCATAAGAGTACTATTTTTAGGGTATCATAGAAAAAATTATTTTCTATATTTTAATAGTGGAGTAATAAAAATGCTAAACCTATTGAAGACTTATATAAATAATTAATGAGGATGAAAAATCCTCTTCATTTTTATTTCAAATCATAGACCTAGAAAGTCTCTTGATTACAAAACACCATTTGAAGTTTTTATGCACTCTTTTCATCAGATTTTAGTCGCATGATTTTAGCTATTAAATTGCATTTGTAATTCGAATTGGCGAAATTAATTATATCAAGGACTAAACAAGGACTATGATATTTTTCAAAATCTTTTCAAAACATTAAACATATAATTTTTAGGGGGATAGAAGAGGGTATATTTAAAGTATGGCGGACAGGGAGAGATTCGAACTCTCGGTACCCGCAAAGATACGCACCCTTAGCAGGGGTGTGGTTTAAACCGCTCACCCACCTGTCCTTGTGATAAGAACTGAAATTATATTGGATATTCCTGATAAAAAACTTAAACTTAAACTTATTTTATAATATATATTCGTAGGTAGTGCTAAACACTTATTTTTTATAACAATTTTGTACAATACACTCTATATTTTTTTTAGGATTTTACATGTCTCAAGACTCTCACTGCGATACTAAAAAGACTTGCAAAAAAGTCTATATTACAACACCTATATATTATGTTAATGATATTGCTCATATTGGACATGCTTATACTACAATACTTGCAGATACTGTAGCAAGATACTCAAATCTAATAGGACTTGATACATTCTTTTTAACAGGTACTGACGAGCATGGTCAAAAGATAGAAGAAGCAGCAGCCTTAAGAGGTAAAGATACTCAAAGCTATGCTGATGAGATTAGTGGTAAGTTTAGTACTCTTTGGGACGATTTTGATATAACAAACAATAAATTTATTAGAACTACTGACGAAGATCATATATTGAGTGTACAAAAAGCATTTAGTAAGATGTATGATAATGGCGATATATATAAAGGCTCATATAAAGGTAACTATTGTGTAAGTTGTGAGACGTTTTTTACAGATACTCAGTTAGGTGATGATGTATATTGCCCAGAGTGTGGAAAAGAAACTAAAGTTGTAGAAGAAGAGAGTTATTTCTTCAAGCTTTCTAAATATGAAAAACAAATACTTGCTTGGTATGAAGAAAAAGAAGATTGTATTTTACCAAGAAATAAAAAACAAGAAATGATAAGTTTTGTAAAACAAGGGCTAAATGATCTTTCAATCACAAGAACTAGCTTTAGTTGGGGTGTAAAACTTCCTGAAAGTCTAAATGATGATAAGCATGTAATTTATGTATGGCTTGATGCATTAATGAATTATCTTAGTGCTCTTGGGTTTGGTGCTGATGAAAAGGATATGGCATACTGGGAAAATAGTGTTCATATTATCGGTAAAGATATACTTAAGTTTCATGCTATTTACTGGCCTGCATTCTTACTTAGTCTTGGATATCCACTACCTAAGCATATAGCGACTCACGGTTGGTGGACAAGAAATGGCGAAAAGATGAGTAAGTCAAAAGGTAATGTTGTTAATCCAAGAGATGTAGCAGATGCTTATGGACTTGATAATTTTAGATATTTTTTACTAAGAGAAGTTCCTTTTGGTCAAGATGGAGATTTTTCTCAAAAAGCATTGATTGGTAGAATCAATGGAGATCTTAGTAATGGACTAGGAAATCTTCTTAATAGAGTTATTGGTATGAGTCAAAAGTATTTTAATTTTGAGATTAGCTCTTGTAATGCAGTTAAGTATCACAAAGATGAGCTAAAACGCAGTTACGATATCATCGATAATCTTGAACAATATGTATATAATATGCAATTTGGAAGGTATCTAGAAGATATTTGGAAAGTTATAAATATAGCAAACAATGCAATAACTGAGCATGAACCATGGACGAAGATGAAAGAGAATAAGCCTGAGGAAGCTATGGCTACAGTGGCATTATGCGCTAATATTCTTGCTAGAGTTGCTATTCTTTTATCTCCTGTTATGCCTAAGGTATCTGCAGGTATTGCTCAGGCACTTAACTTTGAGATATCACCACAAACATATATTAAGCATATCAAAAATGAAACTTTGTTAGATACTTTTAATATCAAACCAACAGAACCGCTTTTTCCTAAAGTTGAAGATATTTTGATACCTGAAAAGGTAAAAGAAGAAGCACCTCTTAGCAAAGAAGATTTAGCTGGACTTATTACAATAGATGATTTTTTTAAGTCAACTATCGCTATTGGTACAGTAAAAGAGGCAAAAGCAGTTGAGTCAAGTGAAAAACTACTTTTACTTCAAGTTGATATTGGGGAAAATAAATCTAGACAAATAGTAGCAGGAATTAGAAAGTTTTATTCGCCTGAGGATTTAGTAAACACTCAAGTATGTGTAGTATCAAACCTAAAACCAGCTAAAATAATGGGAATAGAATCAAATGGTATGATTCTTTGTGCTAAACAGAGAAAAAAACTAATACTAATAAGACCAGACAAAGAGACAAGGGCAGGCAGTAAAATAGGATGAGAATATCAGACTTTGCTAGGATAACTAGCTCTGAGATTGTAAATACAGGAGATATCGACTCTTTTGAGGGGATATCTTTTGATAGTACAAGAATCTCAAGACAAAATCTATATATTCATAAGTCTACAGATAATCAAGCTCTCAAAAAGGCAGTTGAAAATCTTTGTTACGCAGTACTTTTTATAGAAGATATACCCATACTAGATGATCAAATAGCTTGGATCAAAACAGATAATATAACTAAATCTCTAATATCATTTATAAAATATAAAAATCTAAATAGCAGATTAATATACCTTGATGATATATGCTTTGATATCATAAAATCAATTTGTATAGATAAAGATATAACTTTCGTAGAGGGTGATTTAACAAAAGTTTTTAATAAAACTATTAATAGTGAAGATAAAATCACAAATATCAAAGAACTAAGTAGTATATCAAACAATATAGAGAGTAAAAATAATGTAAAAATAGAGATTATTAAAAAATCTTTATTTAGTACAGTAATTAATTATAAAGATACTCTATTTGACATTGCTATGCCTTATATCTATATTCCTAAGCTTATTTTTTGTATTAGTTTATTAGAAGATATGGGCTTAAAATATGACATAAGTAATTGTACATTAGAAAAATGTTTTAAAATAGTTTTTGTTGATAATAGACTAAATATTAAAAAATATGGAAGTACCTCAAAAGCTATTATTTTTCAACAAGATGAGTTTTTTGATGAGAGTAGGGAGTACTTAGAAACTTATGCAAAATGGGCTAATATAGACTATATAAGGAGTAGTTCTAATAGTTTAAGCAATAACTTTAATTATGTGCTAACTACACTTGATATTGATGAGTTCTTTAAAGCCTTTAATAAGAATACGCAAATAGAAAAAAATCTTTTTACTTTATAGCGTTTGTTGTAGCTTTAAGCCTATCTTTGTCGAAGTGAGTATATATCCTAGAGGTATTGATATCAGAGTGTCCTAAAGCTTCTTGTACTAGAATTAAGTCTTTATTCATCTGATATAGTCTTGTGCCAAATGTATGTCTAAGCATATGTGCGCCGTTTTTATCTTTTTTAACACCTGCAGTTAACAGTATTTTGTCCATTATATATGAGACATAAGGTTGTGAGAGTTTTTTTGTTGTGCGCGAATGAAAAAGTAGGGTAGTAGTATTGTCTCTTAATTCTAGCCAGTCAGTCAAATCTTTTTGTATATATGCAGATTTAAGCATAGCTATTCTTTGTTTATTTCCTTTTCCTGTGATTTTGATTATATACAAGTCATCATCACTTTGTATATCTTTTATTTTAATACCAAGAGCCTCACTAACTCTCATTCCTGTATAAAGTATTATTTTAATAAGAAGTCTATTTTTTGCCAATGCGTAGGGTTTAAACTTAGTGGTTTCTATTGCCTTTAAAAATCTTTTTACTTCATCGTCGTTCATATATGAGGGTAGCTTATTACGTACATTTGCACCCAGACCTCGCCAGTGTTTTAGTTCGAAATCATATATATAAGATTTTTCATCATTGTCTTGATTTTGTTTGTCTATGTATTTAAAAAATCCTAGAATTGCCATTCTATAATTTTTTTTGCTTGCATCTGATAAAGATGATGTATGAACAGCTAAAAAATCTTGAATAAAATCTTCATCAATCTCTCTCATAGAAGCAAACCCGTATTTAACTGAGTAGTTATAGAGTTTTAGTAATGGACTTGTATATGTGTTTATTCCAATAAGTCCGCATTGTCTTACTTCTTTACATAGTTTTGTGAATTTTATTAACGTTACATCTTTTTTTAGCTCTTTTAGTATTTCTTGGAATCTTGATATATCTTTTACTTGTCTATTTGATAATGTGGTTAGCTTCATTCTAATAAACATTTTAAGCCAAAATAAAAGTGTCTTATCAAAACTAGTCATAAAATCTAACGGAAACTTCATATATTACCTTTATTGCTTATATAGCGTAATTACAATATATCTAATTTATGAAAACCTAAGTTTTCACAGTTTTTATTATATTAAGAGAGCGAAGGTTAGAAACCCATTTCTAGTACAGAATATAACCTATCTATATCATTGTCATTTAAAAACATACTATTTTTTTCTTCAAAAGTTTTTTTTATAATATTTTTGTTAAATATTTTTGTATTTGAATATACGCACTTGGTATGAAATGGTAAAAATGCTCTTCCAAAAGCAATAGTACCTTCAATCTCTTGATTACAATTAGCACAAAGAAATTTAGTATCAAGTCTACCCTCATACTCTAATAAGTCTAGGTATCCTTCTATTAAAACTCTTTTAGGGTTTTGTTTATGAAGTTTTGTAGAAATATTTTCTAATAAGTTATAATAGAATTCTTCAATTTCATTAAGTCCAAAAAGATGTTTTGAGTACATAATACAAAGTTGTTGCCAGATATACAGAGTTTGTCTATCAAATATCCAGCTACCATTTAATATATGATTTGTATTAATAAGCATATTTGTATCAGTTACTTCGAAGTCTAGTTTAAATCCTAGTTGGATTTTACTATGTCTTGTTCCATAGAATCTATATACTGTTTTGATTTCATCTTTAGTAATGATTGTTACTATAAGATCTTCGTCTTTTACTCTATTCGTCTTTAATATATAACCTTGCATATATTACTTATTTTTTGCGAAGAAGCTCTCGATTCCATTTGCAATACCAGTTGCAAGTAATAGTTGATAATCTTTATTTGTCAACTTAGTTACTTCTCTTATATCTGTTATATATCCAAGCTCTATTAATACAGATGGAACATCGATACCAGCAAGCACCCAAAAAGGAGCTTCTTTGACTCCCCTATCCTTTGTGTTATACTTTAAAGATCTTGTAGAGTTGAGTATCCCTTTTTGTACATCAATAGCTAATTTATTAGACATTACTATCTTTTCTTGGCTTAAGAAATTTAAGAAGCTTTGAGTTGAAAATTCATCTGCATACTTAAGAGCTGAGCTATTCTCTTTTTTGGCTACTTCTTTTGCTCTTTTTGATCTTGCTGGAGATAAGAAAAACGTTTCTACTCCATTTATAGAAGAATCACTTTTAGAGTGAGAATTGATATGTAAGGACAAAAACAGATCAGCATTTTTATCTAAGGCTAATGAAGTTCTTTTTTTCAAATCGATATAAACATCTTTGTCTCTTGTTAAAAAGACTGTATATCCCCTACTTTGGAGTATTAGTTTTAGTTTTTTTGATACTAAGAGCACTATATTTTTTTCTTGTTTGTTATTTGCTACTGCTCCAGGATCTTTACCACCATGACCGGGATCAATCACAATTATTTTAGATTTTTTGACTGCTTTGGTTTCTTTTATATCTATAGGTTTTGAGATGCTTTTTGGTGAAACTATGGGGTTTCTAGTGAATTTTTGTATATTTGTTTCTTGTTTTTTAGTAAGAAGAGTTTTTCTTTCTAAAAACTTAAGTTTATTCTCATAATAACTAGGGTTAAACTTTAGTTCTTTAGAGGTTTGTATAAGAGATTTAAGTGCGTCTGCTTGATCTTTTTTGTCATTATCAAGCAAAGCTCTTGCATAAGAAGTCTTTTGTACTCTATATTCTTGTAAGCTACTAGCAAGTATAAAGAGTGGAAGAAATAAGAGAATAAACTTCAAGTTTTATTCTCCGTGTACTAACTTATCTACAAGTTCTTGAACTGATATTATTTTGTCTATTTTATATCCATTAGCTCCTGAGAAGAATAGTCCAGTATCAACTATACCATTATGAGCGTCTGAGAGTCTATCTGCGATACAATATCCAACAGCTTTAGCTTCTACTCCACTATGGCAAGGTGTTACACAGTTACTTATACATCTTACTTTGGGAGCTGCGTCTGTTTTAATCACATCAAACAGTCTTGTATGAACACCACGAGCAGGATATCCAACAGGAGATTTGAATAGTTTTATATCTTCTTTTTTTGATTTTATTAAGATATCTTTCATGTTTTGATGAGTATCACATTCATGAGTAGCGATGAATCTTGTACCCATTTGTACTCCATCTGCACCTCGCTCTATCATTCTTGCTATATCGTCATGATCCCATACTCCACCAGCTGCAATTAGAGGTATTTTGTCAGAGTATTTAAGTAGCTCTTCTTTTACTGCTGGTACTATATTTTCAAGTTGGTTTTCCTCTTTTAGACAGTCATCATAGCTAAAACCTTGATGTCCACCACTTAGAGGTCCTTCTACGATTATTGCATCAGGCAATCTATCATATCTATTCATCCAACGTTTAACTAATATTCTAAGAGCTTTTGGAGATGATACTATAGGTATTAATGCCACATCTGGATAATCTTTTGTAAGACCTGGCATATTTGTTGGAAGTCCTGCTCCTGTGATTATCATATTTGCACCAGCTTCACAAGCATCAACTACAACTCTATCATAATCATTAATAGCGTGAAGTATATTACAGCCTATAGGTGCATCTCCACAGATTTTTCTAGCATTTTTAAATATTTCAAAAAGAGCATCTTTTGAATAAAAATTCATAGTATTATATGGTTTGTCTTTTACGCTTTTTTGAATATATTGTTGTTTCTTGTAGTAACCTGTACCAACAGCACTGATAATTCCCAGAGCACCAGTTTTACTAACACTACCTGCTAACTGATCCCAGCTTATTCCTACACCCATACCGCCTTGGAAAATTGGTACTTTAATTTCGTATTTACCTATCTTAATTGGTTTTAATTCCACTATATTTCCTAGTATATTAAATATGTATATATGTCTGTTTATTCTAAAAACGATACTACAGTTAGTTTACTTTAACAAAGCTGTATTATACTATCTTATATTTATTTTAGCAAATCTTTTTTTACCTACTTGTACTATATGTTCGCCACTTTCTAACTTATACTTTTCATCATTACATTTTTCTTGATTAATTTTTACAGCACCTTGTTTTATATCCCGTCTTGCTTGTGAAGATGAGCTTTCTAGACCTGCGTCACACAAAGCTTTAACTATCCAAGTCGTATCATCAAAGCTAAATTCCTTTATATCATTAGGAATTCCTTTATTACCATGAACTTTTGCAAATTCATCTTTGGCATTTACCGCCTCTTCTTCATTATAATATTTTTTGGTTAGCTCATAAGCTAAATCTTCTTTTACTTTTTTAGGATGTAGAGTTCCTTCGTTAACGCCTCTTTTTAGTTCTTCTATAGCGTCTAAAGACACTTCACTAAGAAGTTCATAGTATCTCCACATAAGATCATCAGATATACTTAATACTTTCCCATAGATATCTTTTGGGAGTTCAGATATACCTATATAGTTATTAAGAGATTTACTCATCTTATTAACTCCGTCGGTACCCTCAAGTAAAGGCATCATAAGTACTGATTGTTCATGTCCAGTATTATAAGCTTTTTGTAGTTGTCTTCCCATCAGCAAATTAAACTTTTGATCAGTTCCACCTAGCTCAATATCACTTTTAAGCTCAACTGAGTCATACCCTTGAAGTAGTGGATACAAAAACTCACTTACTGCTATTGGAGTATTTGACTTATATCTTTTAGAAAAGTCATCACGTTCAAGCATCCTTGCTACTGTAAGGTTTGATGAAAGGCTCATAATACCAGTCGCACCCAAAGCGTTGAGCCATTTACTATTAAATACAACTTGAGTTTTGTCTTCATCTATGATTTTAAATACTTGTTTTTTATAAGTTTGTGCGTTTGCTTGTATATCTTGTTCTGAGAGTATTTTTCTTGTAGCACTCTTACCTGTAGGGTCACCAATACGGGCAGTAAAATCACCTATAAGAAATTGTACTATACCACCATGTTTTTGAAAAGTTGCAAGTTTTTGCATTAGTACTGTATGACCTAGATGAATATCAGGAGCTGTTGGATCAAACCCAGCTTTTACATAGTAGTTTTTACCAGTTTTATAAAACTCTTTTAAAAGAGTTACTACCCTCTCTTCGTCTATTAGTTCGCTAATGCCTCTTTTTATCTCATTTAGTGCATTTTGTATAATACTATCCATAAAATCTCCATAATCTAAAGTCGTGATTTTAACACTATTTTATAAAGAGTATATGGCATAATTTCAAATATATTTTATATTAAGGCGAATAATGGAAAACGTACTAGCTTATTTATTAGCATATATCGTAGGAGCTATTCCTTTTGGTTTAATTCTGGTAAAGACCTTTACAAAAGAAAACTTACTTGAAAATGGAAGTAAAAGTATAGGTGCAACAAACGTATATAGAGT
>CACVAW010000007.1 GCA_902727925.1 uncultured Campylobacterales bacterium
TGTTTTCATAATTGCCTCCTTAAGAAAACCTCTGTTTTATTTTGATACTCAATGTATCACTTCAAAAATTATAACATACTAAAAATAATATGTCAAGGATTTACGATTTATTTAAGTGTTTTTCTCTCAATTGCCCACAAGCAGCGCTTATATCAAGCCCTTTTGACTCTCTAATCGTTGCTGTTAGACCTTTATTTTGTAAAAAATCTCTAAAACTTGTCATTTTTTCTACAGTTGGTCTATTAAATTTAGATCCTGGATGAGGATTAAAGTATATAAGGTTTACTTTTGCTTTAATACCATCAAGAAGTTTTACTAGTTCTTTTGCGCTTTGTTCACTATCATTTAAATCACCCATTACAAGGTATTCAAACATTATTCTTTTTCTTGCATCAATGGGAAACCTTTTGACAGCCTCTATTACAGAACTAATATTATATGCTTTATTTACTGGCATAATTTCGCTTCTAAGCTTATCATTAACAGCGTGAAGAGAAATAGCAAGTAATACACCCAAATCCATTAGACCAAGCTTTTCTATCTTAGTAGCAAGCCCACTAGTTGAGACTGTTTGACGTCTAGAGCTTATAGCGAGTCCATCCTCTTCTTTGAATATTCTTATAGATTTACTTACATTATCAAGATTATCTAGTGGTTCACCCATCCCCATAAAGACTATATTCACCCCATCAGTTGATGGAATACCATTATCAGCTTGTACTAATCTTACTTGTTCAACTATTTCACCTGCACTCAAGTTTCTTTTAAATCCCTCTTTAGTAGTAAAGCAAAAAGCACATCCCATTTTACAGCCTACTTGAGATGAGATACAAATAGTATATTTTTCTTTTGAGGTTATTTTACCGTCTTCATCGTACTGCTTATCTTTCATTAGTATAAGTACAGTTTCTACAGTAAAATTATCATGAAGTTTAAAAAGATACTTTCTACTCCCATCTTTGCTATTTTCAACTTTAGCAATACTAAGAGGTGAGAGAGTGTACTCTTCTTTAAGAGATGCTATTAAGTCATTTGGTAAGTTATTCATCTGATCGAAGTCAGTTACATAGCTATTATAAAGCCATCCATATATCTGTTTTGCTCGAAACTTTGGAGTTATTAAAACTTCTAGTTCATTTTTTGTATAATTTTGTATTATCTTTTTAATTACTCATGCCTTTAACTTTTTTTGAATTTTAGCATAAGATTTAATAAATTATAGCACTTGTATAGCCAACAACATTACTATTGTCTCCACTAGCATCTGCACTTGTAGTATAACTAAGTACTTTAGAAGTAAGATTCAAGTTAGTTGCATTTTTAATAAGTGCATATACACCAAGTACACCACAAGCTTCACAACCATCTTTTAAGGCTTCAAGATCAAGGTCTTGTATCGCTTTTATACATTTACTATCTAATGATGAAGCTTTTGATATATCATAATAATGACTTAAGTCTGTACTTACAATAAGAATATTGTTTTCATCTTCTAACAAAAACTTAACAAAAGTTGTTAAGTCAGTTGCAGAATAAGAACTATACACACATTCTATTATTTTATTCTCAGGAAAATAATGTTTGATAAATGGAACTTGAACCTCTGTTGAATGCTCTTTGATATCTAAATGTACAAAGTCAAATTCTTTTTCTAAAATCTGCTTATATTCAGTATCTATAGACACATCACCCAAAGGAGTGGGATATACATCGTCATTAGATATGCAAAGCCCTGAAAACCTAGCATGGTGAGAAGGTCCAAGTAGTATGAATCTTTTATTTTCAAACTCTGATATACTTTTATATGCTATATTTGCAGTATATCCTGAGTACACATATCCAGCGTGTGGGACGATTACTGACTTAGCAGAGTATTTTTGTAAGTTTATGCCTTCATCAAGTATTCGGTTATTAAAATACTCTATATACTCTAAAACTTCATCTGAACTATTTGGATAAAAAGAACCATTAAAATGAGTTTTTTTAACACTCATGCTTACTTTATACCAGCTTCTATTAAGTCATGTATATGTACTACACTTTTTAATATTTTCTTTTGGTCTGTGATTATAAGAAGCTGAATTTTAAGCTCTTCTATCATAGCTAATGCTTTACTAGCTAAGACATTATCATCTGTTAATATCTTTGGATCTTTTGTTGCATAGTTAATAGCTTTTTCGTCTAATGAGAAGTCTTTTCTTAATAATGCACGCCTTAAATCACCATCACTAAGTATAGCCAGAACCTTATTCTTGTTATCTACAATGATAACATTACCTATACGGCCTTCAGTAATAGATACAAGAGCGTCTTTGACCGAAGTGTTCTCACTTATTACTGGAAGATTTTTGCTTTTGGCAATATTATTAACTTTTACAAAAAGCTTCTTACCTAAGCTTCCTCCTGGATGAAATGACGCAAAATCTTCTACTTTGAAGTTCTTTTTTTTCATAAGACAAACAGCTAATGCATCACCAAGAGCTAACGTAAGAGTAGTTGAACTTGTTGGAGCGCTACGTAAAGGACAAGCTTCAACATCTACTTTAATACATAGATGTACATCGCTATTTTTGGCCAAAGTTGAATTTGGGTTTGAGCTCATTGATATAATAGGTATATCAAATCTTCTTATATGTGGTAATATATTAAGTATCTCTTCACTCTCACCACTATAGCTAATAAGAAACATAGTATCACCTGATCTTATCATTCCTAGGTCACCATGCATAGCTTCAGCCGGATGCAAGAAAAAGCTAGGTGTTCCAGTACTTGCCAAAGTAGCTGCTATTTTTGCTCCGATATGCCCACTTTTTCCCATACCTGTTATTACAATTTTACTTGAAGTATTAGACATAAGCTCAACTGCCCTACTTATCTCATCACCAAATGAGTTACTTGCTCTTAATAACTCATTTGCCTCAATCTCTAAAACTTCTTTTGTAATTTGAGCAAAATTCACTAATGATATCTTTAGAAGTTAAAATATACTGAAGTAAACATTCCACTTAATTCAAGATCAGCCTCTATGTTTGATATATCATCAACTTCAACAGTTTGTGACTTATATCCTACCTCTAAACCCAAATCAAAACCTAAAAAACCTGATAAGTCATAATGTAAAGCAATACTTAAATCTCTTACTTCAGTATCACTATAACTTAATACCGAAAGGTCAGCTACTATTTGAGCATCAATAAATGGTGGAGAAAACTTTGCTCCAATATATGCCATAGGAAGTATTAATGCTCCATCACCCGAACCTATAGTAAGGTCAGCTAATTTAAAATTAAGTCCCACATCTAAAGATACAATATTGCTAAGTATCTCATAATACAAGGTACTATCTAATTGAGTTAGCTCAAAATCTGATTCGCTTGTTTTTTGATATCTTAATTTAACATTTGGGAGTAACGGAACGGGATGTTCTGCATATGCCCAGAAATAATTATCAGCATTATCTTCACTATTAAAACTAACAGAATCTGACTTGTGACTAGCTGTACCATCAAGACTATTAAAGTGAACACCACCACCAATACCAAAGCCAATAAAATCAGCAAACAAAAACGAACTCAAAAGTCCAACTATAACTAACATTTTTTTCATATTTTTTCCTTAATTAAAATTCAAACCCGCCAGTCTGACCTTTGCCCATACTTGCATATACTGCGTCCACATAAAACATTTTATATGAGTTTAAGAAATAAATTCTTAAACTCATCAAACTTCCTTATGCATTTAAGCATAAGGTTTTGATTCCCCCACTCAGCAGAGGGCTCACGCAACTTTGTTGCTTTAAAAGAATATTCTTTATATTCATCTTAAAATTCAAAGCCGCCAGTCTGACCTTTACCCATACTCGCATATACTGCGTCCACATATTCTTTTCTTATTTTACAATCAAGGAGCTTATCACACTCAAAGCAAGTTTCTTGATTCATCTCTTTTTGACATCTTTTAATATTTTTGAGTTGACTTTCAAGTTCAAGTTCATATTCATCAAGTTCATCACTCATTTAGCATTCTTTGTATATGTTTTTTTAACATACTCTATTTCATAATTTGAGCCAAAAAAACAAGGCATAGTACCGTGAATATGAGTTGTTGTCGAATCTAAAACACGGTTTATCCCATCTATTGAAGCCCCACCAGCTTTTTCATAGATGAGAGCAAAAGGAAACACTTCAAATACTTTTCGTAGTTTCCCTTCAGGTCTATCAATAGTACCTGGGTAGCTGAAAAGCCCTCCACCTTTTAATAATATTTGATGAAGATCTGGTACCATACCACCACTATATCTTAATCTATAGCCATCTTGAAAAAGCTCATCTATCATTTGTTTATGATAAGTACTCCAACAACTTTGTGTTGAACCTGGAGCATTTAATTTGCCTTTTTCATTTAATCTTATATTTTTAATAAATTCAAATTCATTATTCAACAATCTATACATTCCTACTTCGTCACTAGCTTTACTGGCTATTACAAGCTCAACTCTAGGACCATATACAACATACACAGAAACACTCAAGTCACTACCATTATATCCGTTTTCATATATTCCAAAAATAGACCCTACACTCAAATTCACGTCTATAAGACTTGAGCCATCAAGTGGGTCATACCCTACAAGATATTTACCATTATTATTTAATTTTTTTATCTCTTCTTTTTCTTCACTTACAAGCTCTTTTATAGACGAAACTTTTGTTAACTCTTCTTCTATAATTAAGTCACTTTGAACATCAAGCTTTAATTGTATATCCCCTGTTTGATTTACATTATCAGTATATCCAGTATCTTCATTTTGTATTGCTTGTTTGATTCTTATAGCTGAGCGTTTTATAGCTTGTAGTATTTCTTCCAATATTTTTTCCTATTGTTTTGTAAAAAGCACCCAAGTGGACGTTCCGATAAGAGTGGCCCTAAAAAGCCAACTGCTGTACAAATGAAACAATTTTTAGGTTGCAATTTCTAAAATAAATTAATATCTTCAAACAAAATCACATCACACAAATCATCTACAAATTTGACATAAATTTTAGTGTTGGACCCGAATTTATGGTTTTCGTTTCACTCAGGATAATTTTATATTCTATCTGATAGTATCATACTATTGTTTTTATTAAAATAATATAAAGGAAAAACTTATGACGTGTAATGTTGGTGGAATAGATAGAAAAATCAGAATTATTTTAGGTGTAATACTAGTATTAGTTGGTATTTATTTTGTAGATGCAAGAGGCGAATTTACAACTGGCGTTATTATCCAAGTTGTTGGAGCTATTATATTTGCTAGTGGAATATTTTATTGTTGTTTAATATACAAACTTCTTGGCAAAAGCACTTACATCGGTAAAGAATCTTGTTGTTTATCTAAAAAAAGTTGTGATAAAAAGTAATTTATGACTAAAAAAATAGTTATACTCTTTAGTGGGAGCGGGACAAACCTTGAAAATATAATCAAAACTTTACATAAAAAAAGTTTTGATTCAACAACTATAGAAATAGCTGGACTAATTTGTAATAATCCAAATGCAAAGGGCATCGAAAAAGCTCTTAAGTATGATATCAAAACTGATATTATCAATCATAAAGACTTCTCTTCAAGACATGAATTTGACACCAAACTTGTAAATAAAATCAACGAATTCAAACCTGATCTAGTAGTTCTTGCTGGGTTTATGAGGATCCTTAGTCCTATATTTACTGATAATATCAAAGCTATTAATCTTCATCCATCTATATTACCTCTATTTAAAGGGGATAAAGCCATCATTGAGAGTTGGGAATCTGATATGAAAATAGCTGGAATATCAGTGCATTATGTAAGTGGTGAACTTGATGGTGGAAAGATTATCGATCAGCTTAGTTTCCACAAAAATGAAACCAAAACATACGAAGCTTACGAAGACAAAATTCACTCTTTAGAATATGAACTTTTACCCAAAGTTATTATAAATCTTCTTTCAAAAACTCTTTAACCTTTTTACTTAACTTTGAAAATATAAGATCATAAGAGTGATCAATTAATTCTTTAACCATACCTATATCTACATCACTTTGTGTAGATACTGTATTCCAATGTTTTTTATTCATATGATAGCCAGGAATTATTCCTGCATAAAGGCTTCTAAGTTCAAGTGAATATATAGGATCACATTTGAGGTTTACTGATATAGGTAAATCTTCTGAGGTAAGGGCAAATATTTTTTGTCCTACTCTATATACAATCACTTTTTCATCAAAAGGATAATCAAAAGTAACAAATTTTTTACTTAATAGATACTCATGTAACTCTTCAAAATTCATCTAATTACCACTTCTTCATCTTAAAAAATATGAAAAGTACCACTGGGATTAAAAACATTAACCCATTTGATAAATAATAAATATCTTGAGATTCTAAAACTGTATTTTGATGTTTGAAGTTCATCCCAAAATATCCAGTAATAAAAGATAATGGGATAAAAATAGTAGATATTATAGATAGTCTTTTCATCGTTTCATTCATATGAGTATTTAAAGTAGATGAGTATACATCAAGCAAACTTGAAACACTATCCCCATACCCTTCTATAATATCAATACTTTTTATAATATGATCATAAATATCTTTACCATAAATATGATATTTATAATCAATCATATCTGACTTTAAAAGAACATTCATAAGCTCTCTCATTGGCCAAATATTTTTTTTAAGGTCTATTAAAATTCTTTTTAGCCTATAAATATCTTGTATGTTTTTCTTCATAGGGTTGCTTAATATCTCAAATTCAAGATTTTGAATATCCTCATCAATCGCTTCTAATGCAATGAAATAGTTATCAACTATACAATCAATAAGCATAAGAAGTAAATAATCAATACCCTCTTTTCTAATCTTAGAATCTTTTTTGTTTAATCTATTTTTTATGGTTTCAAATCTAGTAGGTAAACCATTACCAAAACTAAATAATTGCTTTTGTCCTAATATAAAAGATATTTGAGAAAAATACAATTCTTGGTTCTTATACTCCACATGTTTTAATAAAGTAAAAAGATATAGTTCAAACTCTTCTGCTTTTGGTCTATGACTCATAGAAAAAACATCTTCTACTATCAAAGAGTGAACACCGTATTCTGAAGTTATCCGAGTGATTGCATCTTTATTATCAATTGGATCTATATGTATCCAGGAATTAATATTTTCATTTATAGATGTTTTTTCAAATAATTCATAATCCTCAAAATCTTTTATTTCAATGTTAAGAGGACTGTAATTAACACTTGTTACTTTAGGGTTAAATTCTTTCATGATATATTAGACTTGATAAAGTCAGCTACTCTAAATGAGTTAGCATATATAGTCCAAGTATAAGGTACACTTCCACCAGTTGGCATAAAACTACCATCAACTACAAAAAGATTTTCTATATCATGAACTTTACAATTTTTATCAAGGACTGAAGTCTCTTTATCATTACCAAACCTACAACCACCAGCTATTAGGTTAGGTGATGGTGATTGTGACACTGAAGAACTAATATCAGATGCTCCCATCTCTCTTAGTATTAGCTTAGCTTTTTCGTCTAAAATCCCAGCTATTTTTATATCATGAGGGTGCATATCAAATTTGAGTTTTGCCACGGGCATATTATATTTATCTTTTTTCTCAGTTACAGTTACATTTGTATTATCAGTAGGTAACCAATCTATAAAAGTCTCAAAATTAAGCCTCTTCGTTGTAGTGAAATTCTTAAAAATCTTTTTTTGAAGTTTTTCACCCCATATTATATTACCGTGGTCATCATACTTAAGAGAGTTGGCTCTACTCATTGGGTTTGCGTGTTCAAACAAGAAGTCTATTAGTCCTCCTTTATAGTCTTTCATATAATACCAGTCAATAACACTTCTATTCACAAACAATCCAGGAGTCATTAGCTCTTTGATTTGATCGGTATTAAACTCACCACTTCCTATACCACCTGAAGTTGATATCACATTTTTACCTACTTGGTTTGTATTATTTCCTAAACCATTTTTAAAGTTCTTAGATTTAGAATTAAGAAGCAGTCTTATGCTTTCTATACTTCCCGCACTAAGAACAAAAACTTTTGCTTTTAGACTCTTTGTCTCGTTTTTATTATCTATGTATTTTATTTCTGTGATTTTATTGTTTTCTTCTACTAGCTTTATTACTTGAGATTCGGCTACTACTGTTATATTATTTGTTTTCATATTTGGTTCGATTAAAGCTTCTCTTGAACTTGATTTTGCTCCTGAACTACAACCATAACTACCACAATAGTTAGAATAGTAACAAGAACTTCTACTATCTTTACCTTCGGATATTATACCTCTTGGAGTTTTGATAGTTTGTATTCCTAAACTCTCACAGTTTTTATCAATAATATTAGATATTGGGTGTTCAGCTAGAGCTTTATACTTAAAATCTTTTGTGCTTCTTGGAGCTTCGTATTTGTGATTATTAGCTTTACCACTTATACCTACAACTTCTTCTATTTTTGTATAATATGGCTCTAATTCTTCATAGCTAATAGGCCAATCAACTATATTCGCACCTTTGATTTTGCCGTAAGTTGAAAGTAGTTTAAAGTCATTAGGTCTAAGCCTATGAAAATATCCACTCATAAAATTAGTAGCTCCACCGACTATATTACCATTAAAAAGACTCCAATTAAGATCATATGAAGTATTCGTTTGCCACTGCCCGTTATAAAACTCTTCTATCTCATGAAATTCTTCTTTTAGGTTTGGAGTAAAAATATCTCGTTTTGTATATGCTATTTCATCTTTTGAAAAATCCTCTTTTTTTAAGAACTTTCCTTTTTCTATAACAGCTACTTTTTTCCCAGCACGTGAGAGTTCAGCTATAATCCCACCTGCTCCTGCTCCACTACCTATCACACATACATCACACTGCACATCACTTTCCTCTATTAAAACAGGCTCTTTTGACCTAAACCATTTTGAGCATCATTTAAAAAATGTTTTATCATATAATCCATTTTTATATCACTTGAACGAATAGCTCTTTTAAGTACTATACCATCCAAAGAAGTAGCCCTACTAAAAGCTACATAAGTCTGTCCATGAGCAAAACTTCCACGTTCTAAATCAATTACTAGTTTTTCAAACGTCTTACCTTGAGACTTATGTATAGTAATAGCCCAAGCAAGCTTAAATGGCA
>CACVAW010000008.1 GCA_902727925.1 uncultured Campylobacterales bacterium
TTTACTATCACATCTTGGACACTTTTTAGAACTTTTTTATAATCCATTATAAAAATACCTTAGTTTCTTACCAATATACCATACTTTACCCAGAGTTTTAAACCCCCATTTCTTTAATTAAGTCTAAGATTCACATAATTTTTATTATTTTATTAAAAGTCTCACTTGGTCTCATAGCAGATGATACAAGATCAAAGTCTGGATTGAAGTATCCATTTATATTTTGAGTGTTACCTTCAATTTTTAATAACTCTTCTAATATTTTCTTTTCATTAGATTCTAATTCATTTGATATTTTCAAGAATTTATTAGCTAAGTTTTTATTGTCGTTTTGTGAGGCAATGGCTTTTGACCAATATAGTGCTAGATAGTAGTGACTAGCTTTATTATCAGGTTCTCCTACTTTTCTTGATGGAGAGTTATTGTTTTCTAAGTACAGATTATTTGCATCATCAAGAGCATTAAGTAGTATTTCGATTTCGTCTTTTGGGTTATTTTCGTTGATGAACCTAAGTGACTCAGCAAGGGCAAGAAATTCTCCCAATGAATCCCATCTAAGGTGACCAGATTCTAAAAACTGCTCTACATGTTTTGGTGCACTTCCTCCAGCTCCAGTCTCAAACAATCCTCCACCTTGAAGTAGTGGTACAACTGAAAGCATTTTTGAGCTACTTCCAAGTTCAAGTATAGGGAAAAGGTCAGTAAGATAATCTCTTAGTACATTTCCAGTAGCACTTATAGTATCAAGTCCATTTCTTACTCTCTTAAGAGTTGCTTTCATAGCAAGAGCAGGAGATAGTATATCATACTCAACACCAGTAGTATCAAACTCATTTATATAAGTCTTTATTTTGCTTATGATATTTGCGTCATGAGGTCTGTCTTTATCAAGCCAGAAAATAACAGGATCTTTAGTGATTTTTGCTCTTTTTAGAGCTAGCTTTAACCAATCTTTTATAGGTTCATCTTTGGTTCTTACTACTCTATATATATCGCCTACTTCAACATTATGGCTTAATAGAATATTACCATCTTCACCAACTACTTTTATTTCACCATCATTTGATATTTGAAATGTAGTAGGGTGTGAGCCATATTCTTCAGCTTTTTTAGCCATTAGTCCTACGTTTGATACATTCCCCATTGTCACTACATCAAACTGTCCGTTACTTTTACAGTCTTGGAATATCTCTTCATACATTCTTGCATATGTTTTATCAGGTACAAGTGCTTTTGTTTCTTGTAGGTTACCCTCTTTATTCCACATCTTGCCACCATCTCTTAGGATTACTGGCAAAGAAGCATCTATGATTACATAGTTTGATGCGTGAAAATTCGTGATACCTTTATCCCTATCTACCATAGCAAGACTTGCATTGTTTTGAAGTTCTTCTTGTATTTCGGTTTTGATTTTGTTTGCAGTATCTGGAGTTAGCGTATCAATCTTTTTAAGAATATCACTTAGCCCAAGATTTGGATTAATTTCAGCTTTTTCAAACTCATCTGAGTACTTATCAAAGACCTTGTCAAAGTAGCTTTCAATCGCATATCCAAACATGATAGGATCACTGACTTTCATCATAGTAGCTTTTAAATGCAAAGACAAGAGCATATCATTTTCTTTAGCATTAAGAATCTCTTTTTTGTAATATGACTTTAGCTTGCTTGCACTCATGAATGTAGCATCTATGATTTCTTTGTCTTCAATATCAATGTTGTCTTTTAGTGTAGTCACTCCATCTTTTGTATGAAGTTCGATACTTACTTTCCCAGACTTTTTATTGATAATAGATTCTTCATTATCATAAAAATCACCCTCGTTCATATATGATATGTGAAATTTCGGATTTGGATCAAAGTTTTTTAGCTTGTGAGGGTTGTTTTTAGCGAAGTTTTTTACAGCTTTGGCTGCTCGTCTATCTGAATTACCCTCACGTAGAACTGGATTAACTGCACTTCCAAGACATTTGGCGTATTTAGCTCTTATATCAAGCTCTTCTTTAGTTTCTGGGTCTTCTGGAAAATTTGGTATATCGTATCCACTTTTTTGAAGTTCATCTATACAAGATTTTAGCTGTGATACTGAGGCTGAGATATTAGGAAGTTTTATTATATTTGCTTCTTTTGTAGTTACTAGTTTACCTAGGTATTCAAGGTCATTGCTTTTTTGTTGTTCTGGTTTTAAGTTCTCAGAAAATAGTGACAAAATTCTTGAAGATAGTGATATATCTCTTAGTTCTAGATCAATACCAGCTGTACTTATAAATGATTTGATAATTGGGTATAGTGAATATGAAGCTAAGGCTGGTGCTTCATCTACTTTTGTCCATATGATTTTAGCCATTGTTTTATTGCCTTTATGATTTTTATATAGCAGATATTAGCAAATATTTGGTTAAAAGGTTATTTTAGTAAAATTTGTACTAAATAGCTAAGGGTAAACATGGATTATGAAAAATTAGGTTATATGTATTTAGGTAAGAAAGTAATAGATGATAAACAGGGCTTAAAATACCTTTATAAGAATAAAAACCTTACAACCCATGGTCTCATTATAGGAATGACTGGTAGTGGAAAAACTGGTCTTGGGATAAACCTCATTGAAGAAGCGACTATGGATAATGTACCTTCTATCATTATAGATCCCAAAGGTGACATGGGGAATTTACTTCTTAATTTTCCAGATCAAGATCCAAGTGATTATGCTCAGTATATAGATGAAGATGAAGCCACTCAAAAGAGTATGAGTAAAGATGAGTATGCCAAGAAAATCGCTTCAATGTATCAAGAGGGGATTAAAGACTGGGATCAAGATAAATCAAGAATAAAGACACTAGGGAATAAGGCTGATTTTAATATATTTACTCCAGGGTCAAATACTGGGATACCTATAAACATACTTGGTAGCTTTGATGTACCTAGTGATGAGGTATTAAGCGATCCTGATATGCTTAATATGAATATTAGTTCACTTAGCTCTTCTGTTCTTTCACTTGCTAAGATAGATACTAATTCATCTAAAGAGAATATATTGCTTTCAAATATATTTTTACACTCTTTTAAACAAAAAAAATCACTTACTTTAACTGAACTCATAACATCTATCATAAACCCACCAATGAAAAAAATCGGTATATTTGGGATTGATGATTTTTATCCAGCAGACAAGAGAATGGATTTTGCAATGAAGCTTAATAACATACTTGCAGATCCTAGCTTTGCTAATTGGATAACTGGGTTTGATTTTGATATAGATAAGATTTTGTATACTCCTGAGCTAAAGCCAAGAACTTCAGTGTTTTCGATATCACACCTTAATGATAATGAAAGAATGTTTTTTGTGACACTGCTTTTGAATAAATTCATTTCATGGATGAGGAAGCAAGAGGGGAGTTCATCTCTTAAAGTGCTTCTTTATATGGATGAGATATTTGGGTTCTTTCCACCTACAAAGAATCCTCCATCAAAAGAGCCTATGATGCTACTTCTAAAACAAGCTAGAGCTTATGGAGTAGGTGTAGTACTATCAACTCAAAATCCAGTTGATCTTGATTATAAAGGGCTTTCAAATATAGGAAGTTGGTTTATAGGTAGGCTACAAACAAATCAAGACAAAGAAAGAATAATAGATAATCTTATTACAGGTCCTAATGATGATAAGGAAGAGTTAATGACTCTTATATCATCTCTTAAGTCAAGAAGATTTTTGCTAAAAGATACAAGAGTAGATAAGCCATTTTTGTTTGATACCAAATGGGTATTATCATATCTCAAAGGTCCCATGAGTAGGTCTGATATCAAAAAATTAATGGATCCTAAAAAAGAGTTACTCCAAATTAATGAAAAAAAAGATGTTCATAAAAATGAAGTCACAAATATAGCAAATCAAAAGCCTTTGGTATCTAAAGATATAAAAGAGCTTTTTTGTTACTCTTATAGTGAGGACTTACTTTTTGAACCGTATATTGTAGCAGAGGCTGTGATAAACATATCAAAAAGAGATATAAATAAGCAGTTCAAGGTATCTCATAAGATATATATAGACGATTCGATAGTTGATTTTAGTTTTTCTAATCAAAGTTTAAATGATGAAGAACTAGAGTATTCATTAAAGTACCCACAAAAAAGTTCTTTTGCTAATCTTCCTGAAGTAGCATCAAAACTAAAAAATCTAAAGTCAGTAAAAAAGAAGTTTGTATCATATCTATACAATACAACTAGAATTGAAATATACGAAATACCAAAGCTTAAACTATATTCTAATTTAGATGAGAGTATGTTTGATTTTAAGCTTAGAATTAAAGATGCTTTAAATAGTAAAAAAGATGCAGAAGTACAAAAAATCAAAAACTCTTTTGATATCAAACTTCATAGATTGGAATCTAGGTTAGATAAGTATGCGTATAAGTTAGAAAAAGAAAAACAAGATGTAAGTGCTAAGAAATCAGATACTATTCTTGCAGTTGGATTATCAGTACTAGGAGCTATATTCGGTAGTAAAAGCTCAGCTGCCTCAAAAGTAGCAACTAGTATAAGAAAAGCTGGACGTATCAAAAAAGAAAAAAATGATGTAGCAAGTACTGAGGTACAAATTCAAAATATACAAGATGAGATAGATAAAATATCTATGATTCATGAATCAAAAATAGACGATCTAGATATCAAGTATTCAGATGAAAACTATGAAATCAAATCAACATATATAAAACCTAAAAAGTCTGATATATATGATACAGATGTAGCTCTTGTTTGGATAGGATAATTGAATATGAAAAATAACTTAATAGGTAAAACAGTACTTATTACGGGGGCAAGTTCAGGTATCGGTTCTTCATGTGCATTATATCTTGCTAAAATGGGAGTGAACCTAATCTTATGTGCAAGAAGAAAAGAAATATTACAAGATATCAAAAAAGAATTAGCAATACATAATGTTGATATAACAATACTTCAAATAGATGTAAGCAAAAAAGATGAGGTAGAAGAAAAACTATCAAAAATTTTAAAAACCATAAATATAGATATACTTATAAATAGCGCAGGTCTTGCTCTTGGGCTTGAAGAGTTTGATAAAGCAGATTTAGATGACTGGGATAATATGATAGATACGAATATTAAAGGTCTATTATATGTGAGCCATAAGATTATTCCTCAAATGAGAGAAAAAAACTCAGGACATATAATAAATCTTGGTTCAATCGCAGGTGTGATGACATACCCTAAAGGGAATGTATACTGCGCAACTAAACACTCAGTTCATTCTATAAGTGAAGCGATGAATGTAGACTTAGCAGATACCAATATAAGAGTATCAAATATAGCTCCAGGAGCAGTTGAAACTGAATTTAGTAACGTTAGGTTTAAAGGTGATGATAACAAGGCTGATAGTGTATATAAAGGCTTTATACCACTTACTCCTGATGATATAGCTGATATGATTGTATATGTCTTAAATGTTCCAGCCCATATAAATATACAAAATACTCTTATCATGCCAACAGCACAAAGAAATGCTTATATAACAAATAGAGGTTAGCTAGGAATACTAGAAAGTAGGGTAGTTACATCTTTTGTTGGGATGTTTAGTCTTAGAATGATTCTTAAGATTGGACTACTTACTGTTGGAGGTCTTATAGCACCTATTGCAAACCCTTGGTTTTTTAAGAGCTTTTGAGTATCAAGAGTTGTTACATTATCTTTTATAGGTATTTTTAGTATTAAAGAATCTATATCTTGGTTTGTGAACTCTTTTACTATTTTTTTAAGTTCAGATCTTTTTCTAGCTAATCTCTCATAGTTTTGTTCTATATGTATTAAGTTGTTATGTCCTAATAGTATATCAAATAGTGATGGTGCAGTTGAGTAAATGATAGGTTTTGCTCTATTTTCTAAATATGATATTACTTCATTTGAGGCACTTATATATGCACCGTAGCTTCCTAGTGCTTTCCCTAGTGTCCCCATTTTTATATGATTTGGTTTTGGTGTTATGTTTTCGAAGATTCCTTGGAACTTATTTCCTATAGTACCTACACTATGTGCTTCATCTATTATTATAAGAGAGTTATACTCATTTGCTATATCAATTATTTTAGTATCTAGTATATCCCCATCCATGGAATATACACCCTCAACTGCGATTATTGATTTTTTATATTTATTGTTTTGTAAAAGTTCTTTTAAGTGTATAGTATCGTTATGTCTAAAGAACATAACTTTTGCTTTGCTTAGCTTTGATGCCATAACACCACTTGCATGGTATTTCTCATCGATTAAGAGTAGATCACCATTTCTTCCAAGAGACTCTATAAGAGCTAAATTTGCTAGGTAGCCGTTGCCTAGAACTATAGTATTTTCAAAGCCATAAGTATTTGATATTTTGTTTTCAAAGTCTTGATGTATTGGATGATAGCCGTTTACTAGCATTGAGGACTTTGGAGATATATATTTGTGTGATTTTAGTTTGTTGTAGGTATTTTCTAGGCTTTGTTTATTTTCGCTTAGACCTAGATAGTCATTAGATGCAAAGTCTATTAATTCAGTGGTTAATTTTCTTTGTCTGAATTTGTTTTGATTTTTGAGAGCTTGGAGAGATTTTGTAAAGTACACTATTTAAGCCTTTATTATAGGCCTGAATTCTTTATCGCTTCTGCTTGATAATGTGTTCTAAGAGGTTCTATTAATTCTTGTAAAGAGCCACTTAACATTATTTCGTTTAGTCTATATAGTGTTAGTCCTATTCTATGATCTGTTAATCTATTTTGAGGATAGTTGTAAGTTCTTATTCTACCACTTCTGTCACCTGAACCTACTTGATCTTTTCTTGCGGCACTATTTTTTTCTTCAGCTTCTTTAGTTTCAAGGTCATAAAGTCTAGCTTGAAGTACTTTCATAGCTTTGTCTTTATTTTTGTGTTGAGATTTTTGATCTTGGTTAGTTACAACTAGACCTGATGGTAAGTGAGTGATTCTTACAGCACTATCAGTTGTATTTACAGATTGTCCACCACATCCACTCGAACGCATAACATCAATCTTTAAATCATTTGGATTTATTGTTATGTCATTAGTTTGAGCCTCTGGCATAACAGCAACTGTAATAGCAGAGGTATGTACTCTTCCTTGTGATTCAGTTGAAGGTACTCTTTGTACTCTATGTGTCCCACCTTCGTATTTGAGCTCACTATAGACTTTATCACCTTTTATTAAAAGTATGATTTCCTTATACCCACCACTTGTACCATCACTTGAACTTATAATTTCGCATTTCCACTCTTTGAGTTCTGCATATCTGACATATGCTTTAAATAAGTTTTCTACAAAAAGAGCTGCTTCATCTCCACCAGTACCTGCACGAAGTTCTAAAAATATATTTTTGTCATCGTTTTTGTCTGTTGGAATAAGTAGAACTTTTATATCATCTTCAAGTTTTAGTTTTAGAGGTTCAAGAGTTTTAAGTTCATCTTTTGCAAGTTCACCTAGTTCATCATCAGCAAGAAGAGATTTGTTTTCTTCTATATCATTACAAGTTGTAATATATTCAGTTGCTTTTTGTTTGATCTCTTCTAATGATGATTGCTCACGAGAGAGGTCAGTCATCTTTTCTATATCTGAAGTAATATCCGGAGAGCTCAACAATTCACTGATTTCATTATATCTATCAATGAATGGTTGGAGTTTAGTTTGCATATATTTAGGTTTAGTTTAAAGCATTCACTTGTTTATGAAGTCTACTTACTTTTCTAGAAGCTGTATTTTGCTTTAAAATACCTTTTGTTACAAATTTATGAAAGTTTTTGTTTATTATTAATAAAGATTTTTGTGCTTCTTCTTTATTTCCACTTTCAATTGCTTCTTTAAAAGCTCTTGTAATATTTTTGATTCTTGTTTTGTAAAATCTATTTCTCTCAGCTTTTACCGCTGTTTGTTTAATTCTTTTTAATGCAGATTTATGATTAGCCATCAAATAACCTTTTTATAATTTTTAGCTTGAAAGTATATATAAATGAACTTAAATAGAGGGTTTGTAAATAAATGAACTATGTTATATAGTTTTTGAAATATTTTGCAAGTATTGAATTTCTTCAGAATTTAGTTCTGTGTCTGTTGGAACATCAACTTGTATAAATTTTTCATTTTCATTTTCACAAGATATAAGAAAGAACAGAAGAGAGATTATTAAAATCCCTCTTTTAAGTGTTTGGTTTAGTCGCAACAACCGCCGCCACTTCCACAACAACCTGAAGCTGCATCTTTAGCTACTTGACCACTTGCTTGTTCTTCTGGACTTGCGTCTCTAAGAGCTAGTAGTTTTACATCAAATTCTAGGTTTTTACCAGCTAGTGGATGATTATAATCTAGTGTTACTTCTTTGTCATCAAAATCTTTAACTTTTGCAGGTATTGTTTGACCATCTTCTGTTTGACCATAAAGTGTTAAATCTTTTTCTAATTTGATACCTTCGAAGTTATCAATTGAAAGCTTTTCTTCACGAGCTGGATCATATTCACCATAAGCATCTTTTGCATCTACTTTTATAGTTCCTTCTTGACCTTCATTATAAGATTTTAAACCTTCTTTTAGACCATTTATAACAGTTCCTGCACCGAATATAAATTCTAAAGGTGAACTACCTTTATTTGAATCTAGTATTTTCCCATTAGTTGGATCTTTTAATTCATATTCTATTGATGCTACTTGATTTTCTTGTATCATTTGTTTTTTCCTTGTTTGTTATTTTTGTTTTTATGCGTCTTATTGGAAGTGAATTCCAAAAGACTGTCCTCAGCGGACTACCCATGGTACTAGTACCATTATTTATTTCGTTTTTGTAGCTTTGCTACTCTTTGTTTACACATTTTAAATGTGCACTCTTGATTTTTTATTTAACCTAATATCTTTGGTACTTCAAACATATTATCACTCACACTTGGAGCATTTTTTAAAATAGATTTTATTACATCAGATTTATTTACATTATCTTCTCTTAATGTTGTTCCAATGTCTTGCATGCTAAATGAACTTTTTAGTCCATCAAGTTCAAGTTCATTTAAGTTTTCTACAAAACCTACTATCTCTTCAAGTTGATTTTTGAATTCTTCTCTTTTTGAATCTTCTATTTTAAGATTAGAAAGTTTTTCTAGTCTTGCTAATAGTTTATCATCTATCATTT
>CACVAW010000009.1 GCA_902727925.1 uncultured Campylobacterales bacterium
TTTTTTACCTCTTTTTTTAGACATATTGGACACTTTTTTACAACTCATTGTAAATAAATCCCTTTTAGACCCGATACTACAGGGCTTAACTTAACTTTTTAGCAACCCAAAACCTTACTTTAACTCATATTTTAACTCTTTGAATAAGAGTACACTAATTCTGCTACTTTATATCTTGACCTATAGCTTTAGAAATATCGTCATATCCATCATCTTCAAGAAGTTTTAATATGCCCTTATTTATATTTTTAGTTAGGCTTGGTCCTTCATATATAAAAGATGTGTATATTTGAACTAGACTTGCTCCTACTTTTATTCTTTTGTATGCTTCTTCTGCGCTATCTATTCCACCTATAGAGATAAGTGTAGTTTTAGTGTGGAATTCTTTTGCTATTTTTTTGAAAAACTTATAGCTTTTTTGCTTGATTACTCGTCCGCTTATTCCACCACTTAGTCCAAGTGAGTTTTCTTTAACCTCAGGAAGTAAGCTATAGTCTATAGATGTGTTATTTACTATAATGCCATTTGCTCCGTTTGATACAGCTATTTTACATATATTTATAGCGTCTTGGATATCCAAATCCGGAGCTATTTTTAAAAGTATTGGCTTTTTTGTAAGTTTTTTGGCCTTTATAAAAAGCTCTTTTATAAACTCTTCATTTTGCAAATCTCTTAGACCTGGCGTATTGGGTGAAGAGATATTTATAGCAAAATAATCAGCCTCTGTTGAGAATGTTCTTACCAGATATAAATAATCATCTTTTGCACCGAGTTCTGATGTTGTTTTGTTTTTACCTATATTTACACCTACTGGGATATTATAGTTTTTTAGTAGTCTTTGTTTTATTCTTCTTGAACCGTGATTATTAAATCCCATTGCATTTTGAAGTGACTTTTTTTCTGGATATCTAAAAAGTCTTGGCTTCTCATTTCCGATTTGTCTTCTTGGAGTTACAGTTCCTATTTCAACAAACCCAAATCCAAATCCCTCTAACGGACTAATTAACTTTGCATTTTTGTCAAATCCAGCTGCTAGACCTACAGGGTTTTTGAAGTTTATACCTAAAATATTTTGATGTAACTTTTTATTATCTACAAAAAATATCTTTTTTAGAAGTGGCTTAAAAGGAGTTGAAATCCACATAAAAAAGCTTGCTATATTATGTGCTCGTTCAGGATTAAAAAGAAATAATATTTTTTTTATAATAATATACATAGTTAGATATTTTCCTTAAATACTTTTGCGTAAGATTTGCTTTGGGGTATAAACTCGTTCATTATAGCAGTATACTCAGTATAGTCGTCTTTGGATATATTACCTCTTAATATTTCGTATTTAAGATATAATAAATAAGTGTTTAAAACATCACTTTCACAATACTCTTTAATCTCTTTTAACTTGTCTTCATAGTAGAGTTCAACTACTTGATCCCCATGAACATCAAACTTCCCAGGATGTCCAAGCATAAGAGATAATGTATCAAGATTAAGACCACGTACAGCACCATAATCACTTACCATCTCAAGTAAATCTATATGGAACTTATCACTATATCTTGCTTTGTAGTTGTCCCATTTGGTTTTGCCTAGCGTTCTATCATCAGCATTAAAATAAGCTGGACAAGACAACCCATATTTCATAGCTCGAAGCATAAGCATAGGAAGATCAAACCCTCTTCCATTGTAAGATATTAATTTTGGGTTGTGTTTATCAATAAAGTTCAAAAAATTTCTTAATATTGTCTCTTCATCTTCGCCATCAATTGAGCTTACTTTTTGAAATCTTCCATAATCATCACAAATAACAGCAGATATAGCAACACTCTTATGAAATACTACAGGCAAAAAGCTACTACTTTTAGTTTTTTCTAGTTGAATCTCAAAAGCTTTATTTGAAACCTCTTCATCAGTACCATCTATATCAAAAATCTTTCTAGCAAGATCTGCGTCAGGGATAGTTTCACAATCAAATATACATATCATAATAAGTTCCTTTTATATTAATAATCTTGAGATCATCTCTACATTCATCTTTGAAAAAGCAAAAACTTTATTACCCAAATCTTTTAGACTAGCCCCAATATGATAAAGTGAGTTATCATCAATCAATAAGAATCTATCATGAAATTTATTTGAAGTTTTTACTTCTATTTTATTGGGATATTGAAGACTATATTTCTTTAAATCTAATTTTAATTGTTTGCTTATACTCTTAGTATATATATGAATTTTAGCTTTTTTGTTTTTTGAAAGTAGTATTAGAGTTGAATCATCTATATAGTTATCTATCAGCACTATTGATTTGTTGGCACTTTTAATTATATCAGACGCAAACTTATAAGCTTCAAATATCTGACCATTGTAAAATACACCTTGTTTTATTTCTAAGGTATTTTCTTTTATATGAGATTTTATTAATTTTACATCATCTTCTAAAGATAGAATTCTTTGTTGTGTTAGTTTCTCATTGTTTATTACATAGTTATTTGTAATATATTTATGTAAAACTGTTGTAGCCCATCTCCTAAACTTTGTAGCTTTTACTGAGTTTACTCTATATCCTACAGATATAATTATATCCAAGTTATAAAAATTGACTTTTCTTTTTTTACCATCTTTTGTAACCTGTTCCAAAATGGAACAAGTTAAGTTTTTATCAAGTTCTTTAGTTTTATAAATATTATTAATATGTTTTACAATAGCAGGTCTATGTACATTAAAAATAGATGCAATATTAGTTGTAGTTAGCCATACTGTATCTTTATCTAAAGACATAGTAAGTTCTAATTCACCATCACTATATACAACTAAATTTTCGTTTTGCACTATCTATATCCTTTGTTGTAATGAATTATACAAAACTTTATTATATATTTACAAAAAGGGATTTGCTAACTCATCTTTTAGCATATGAATAGACTTTTGATTTGTATAGTTTGTGAATGATCCATCTACAATTTTGACAAACTTTCTTTTGGTATAGTCTACTATATAGTCACCTGCTGTTTGTACGCTATACTCTACACATAAGTTTGCTCCAAGTTCTAGTACATCTTCAGGGACGTTAGTCTTATTTGTATGAAGTATGACATGAGTTGAAGGCAAACCTTGTAGGTGCATCCATATATCATTGGCTTTTGATGATTTTAATAGATATTCATTACCTGCGCTATTCTTACCATAAGATATTTTTAGTCCTTTATAGAAGATACTTTCTATATTTTGATTTTTGTTATCTTTGTTATTACTGTTTTTACGAGTCTTGAATAGTAAATAAAATTTATCTAGTTTTGTGATATTATTTAGTAGTATGATTTTTTTATTTAAGAACTCTATTTTTTCGGCTAGATTTGAGAACTCTATATTTATATTTTTGGCTTTTTGTTTTAGTTTTTTGGCACGAGTAAACATATCATTTATTGTTTTTGATAGTGGTTCGTTGTGTATATTTGATGTTGTGTTTATATTAGTTAGTAGCTCATTTGCTTTTGTGTATAGTTCATTTGATTCATTTATTAACTCTTCTTCGTCTTTTAGTTTGGATAGAGAGTTTTGAAGCTTTTTGATTTGATTTTTTAGAGTTACTTCTTTTGATTTTTTCAAAGAGTTTAGTTTGTTTTTTTCAAGATCTTGAAACCTATCTTCTAAATAAGACATAATATCAGGGATATTAGTCTCTTCATATTTAAAGCTTGGAACATTGATAGAGTCCACTAATACTTCATCTTTTAGTATATTTCTAATAGAATCTTTGACAAACCTAAGTGCGTTTACTACTCTTTTTTCACTATCAAGTACTATCACATTTGTAAACCTTGAAGTAAGTTCAATCTGAAGTGAGTAAATTTCAGTTTTATATGATGATTTTTTTTCTATATCAATTTTGAGTATCTTGTCACTATTTACTATATCTATATTTTTTATACTCACTTTTGAAAAAAGTTTTTTGAGAGTGATATCAAAACTAGCATTAAATGTATCAAGTTCAAGTGCATTTTTTGTAGAGAATATATTACTATTACCTTTAGTAACATCAAAGTATATATAGTCCCTATTATCAAAGACAATAAGTAATAAATTCTCTTTAACTCTTTTTACTAGAGTTATATATTTGTAGGTTTTAAGGTTTTTTATTATGTTATAAAAAGTATTATATTTCATTTAGCTCATTTGTTTAGAAATTTCTATTGTTATGTCATCTTCATTCGCGTCAATAGCTAAAGTTTGATTTTGCGTGATTTTACCTTCAAGTATCATAGTAGATAGTTTGTCTTCTATTGTGTCATATATAGCACGTTTGAGTGGTCTTGCACCATAAAGTGGATCAAAGCCTACTTTTGATATTAACTCTTTTGCTTTTGTGCTTAGTGTTATTTGTATGTTTCGCTCTTCAAGTTTTTTCTTTAGACTTAGTAGCAATACATCTATTATTTGTGATACATCTTTAAAGTCAAGTTGATTAAATATCACTATATCATCAAGCCTATTTAGGAATTCTGGTTTGAAACTCAGTTTTAGCTCATTTTGTACGGCTTTAAGTTTATCCTCTTCGTCTTTTATAGCTATTATCTTGTCACTTGCTATATTTGACGTAAGTACTATAATAGTGTTTTTAAAGTCTACAACTACACCCTTATTATCAGTAAGTCGCCCGTCATCAAGGACTTGAAGTAGTATATTAAATACATCAGGATGAGCTTTTTCTATTTCATCAAAGAGTATTACTGAGTATGGACTCTTTCTTACGGCCTCTGTGAGCTGACCACCTTCATCATATCCTACATATCCTGGAGGTGCGCCTACAAGACGTGAGGCTGAATGTTTTTCCATATATTCACTCATATCAAACCTAAGCAAAAACTTCTCATCATCAAACAAAAACTTCGTCAATGTCTTTGCACTTTGTGTTTTACCTACTCCTGTAGGACCCAAAAACATAAAACTACCTATTGGTTTGTTTATATCTCCAAGACCTGCTTTGTTTCTTTTTATAGCTTTTGAGATAGAAGTTATAGCTTTGTCTTGACCTATAACTTCTTTTTTGAGAACATCTTCGATATTAAGTATCTTTTCAACTTCACTTTGTTTCATCTTTGATACACTTATACCTGTCCATTTACTCACAATTCCTGCTATGGCATCTTCATCTACGCTGTTTTTAAGGAGTACTTCTCCTTTACTCATATCATCCCATTTTTGATTGAGCTGGGCTTCTTCTTTTATTAGTGCTGGTATTTGACTGTATTCTATTTCAGCAGCTTTATTATAGTTAGCCTCTCTCTTTGCATTCATTGCACCTTGTCTAAGAGTATCAAGCTCACTTTTGATTTTTGCGATACCATCAAAGACTTCTTTTTCATTTTCGAACTGTGTATTTAGATTTTTCTCTGTCTCTTTTTTATCTGCGAGTATTTTGTCTATTTCTTTAAGTCTTTTTTCATTTTTATTACTTTTTTCCATTTTAAGAGCTTCAGCTTCTACTAAAAGTGAGCTTATTTCTCTTTTTATCAAACCTAGTTTTGTTGGTTCGCTCTCTATTTGTATTTTTAGTCCAGCTGCTGCTTCATCTATAAGATCTATCGCTTTATCAGGCAAAAACCTATTTGTGATATATCTGCTACTAAGTTTCACTGCACTTACAAGTGCAGAGTCTTGTATACTTACATTATGATGAGCTTCAAGCTTTTCTTTTAGACCACGTAGTATTTGAAGAGCTTCGTTATTTGTCGGTTCATTTACAGATACCGGCTGAAAACGTCTTCCAAGAGCAGCGTCTTTTTCAAAGTATTTTCTATACTCTTTAAGTGTAGTTGCGCCTATAGTATGAAGCTCTCCACGTGCAAGAGCTGGTTTTAGTATATTTGCAGCGTCCATACTACCTTCACTTGCACCTGCTCCAATGATAGTATGTATTTCATCGATAAAGAGTATGATATTTTTGTCACGTTGCACTTCTTTTATCACGGCTTTGAGCCTTTCTTCAAACTCTCCTCTATATTTTGCACCTGCAATGAGTAAACTCATATCAAGACTAATCACTTTTTTATTTTGTAAAGAGATCGGTACATCACGAGCAGCGATTTTGATAGCAAGACCTTCTGCAATAGCTGTTTTTCCCGTTCCTGGTTCACCTAAAAGTATAGGATTGTTTTTGGTTTTTCTTATGAGTATTTGCATTACACGCAAAAGCTCTTCATCTCGTCCAATCACAGGATCAAGTGAACCCTCTTTTGCCTTTTGTGTGAGGTTTATCCCGTATTTATCAAGTGCTTCATTTGTTTCATCTGCATTTTGAGAATCTATTTTTTTGTCTCCTCTAAGAGCGAGCAGTGTTTTTTCTAATTCATTCGTATCACAATGTTTACTAAAGAGTGCTTTTGTATTGCTGTTTTTTATATTAGCAAGTATCCAAGTATCATTAGCTATGAACTTATCTCCTAATGATGCCATATAGCCTTTAGCATTTTCTAAGGACTCATAGAAGTTTTTTGATAACTTGATATTTTCTTTTGATATTGATGAAACTTTAGAAAGCTTATCAATCTGGCTTTTGATATCTAAAACAATAGCTTGTTTTGAAATGTTTAGCTTATCAAGTACAACATTTAGTGTTGAGTTTGATTCATTTAAGTTTGATAATAAAAAATGTAAAGTATCTACCTCACTGTTTTTGTAATGAAGTGCTAGAGAAATAGAACTATCTAGTAGAATTGACATTTGGTGTGTTAATTGTTCAAATATATTGTTTTGCATTTTAGTTACTCCTATTGTTTGTATGGGTAGAATTCTACCAAGTTTAGTGTGGTACTGTCAAGGTTTAAGAACAGATTTTAATACTATTCTTTGGCTCCATATCACTATGTATAAGCCTAATAAGATATAATCCTCCATCAAAAAACACAAACTAAAATTCATTTGATAAAAATGTAAAAAGTTAAACAAAGGTTTTAAAATGTCAAGAAGATGTGCTATATCAGGTAAGGGACCTACAACTGGAAACAATGTAAGTCATGCTAAGAATAGAACAAAAAGAAGATTTTTACCAAATCTTAGAACTATTAGAGTAACTTTAGAAGATGGAACAAGTAGAAAAATTAAAGTTTCAGCTAGTACTTTAAGAACAATGAAGAAAAATTCATAATCAACTTATTATGAATACCTTTAGTTGGTTTGACTTATAAACAATAGGTTAAACCAATGAAAATACCTTCTAACAAAAACTTCTCCTCAAACTCGAGATACAACGACTTCAATATATATTCTCAGTTTAGATTTTTACGAATCCCTCTATTATTTTTAATATTTATTATTATGTTTGGGACGTTGGGCTATATGATAATAGATGACTTTACTATCTTAGATGCTTTATATCAAACATGTATTACATTTACTACTGTTGGTTTTGGTGAAGTGTATGAAATATCACCAGCAGGAAGACTTTTTACTATACTTCTGATATTTCTTGGCTTTGGTATATTTACATTCTCTATTGGGGTTATTGTAGATGTTTTTAGTAGAGGTAAAATTCTCTCATTTTTCAAGGAATACAAAATGTTTAAAAAAGTATTAAGACTAACTAATCACTATGTCTTGTGTTATCATAACAATTACACAATCGAGCTCTCAAAGCAACTCAGAAAAAACCATATACCATTCATAGTAATAGACCCTGATCCGGCGATCAAAGAACATGCCATGAAGTACAAATATCCATACTACTTACAAGCTAATCCAAATAGTGAGCTTGCATTTAAAAGAGCAAATATATCATCTGCTTCATCAGTAATAACACTAGCCAAACATATCACAGAAAATATAGCTCAAATATCACTTACAAGACTATATGAAAAAGAAATAGCTAGAGAAAAGTACCCCTACTATATAGCAACTTGTGCTATAGATGATGAAGATATAGAAAAACTAAAAAAAATAGGTGCTGACACTGTAATATCACCTACTCAAATCACCGCTCAAAGAATAAGTGCAGTGAGTCTTAGACCAGATATGAATAGTATGATGGAAGAATTTTTGACTGACAATAATACTCCTATCGATATAGAAGAGATAAATATACCTACAAGGTCATGGCTAAGATTCAAAAAAATACCTTCAACATTCTTTAAAACAAGAACAAATGTAAGTATCATAGGTGTAAAACATCAAGACAAAAAGCTCTTACCTATGCCTAAAGATGATATCTTAATAGCAACAAACACAAAACTACTAATAATAGGCACAACAAAAGGTATAAGAGAGACCAAAATATTAGTAGCAAGAAGAGAATTACCTGAGGAGATTGCAATAGATGAATAATTTTGATATTTTATCATTAGAAGGTGGACTAAATAATATTCAAGGCATATACACAAACGGTGTAAATGTAGGTATGAAAACTACAAAAGCAAATGGCTCAACAATAAAAGATGAATTTGATCCTGATGTAATGTTTTTAAGATCTGATGAACCAATGCAAATAAGTGCCATATTCACAACAAATAAATTTCAAGCTGCTCCCATACAACACTTCCAAGAGTACCCAAAAAACTTCAAAACAAATTTCTTATTGGCAAACTCTAAAAATGCAAATGCTATGACTCTTGATGAAGGACTAGCTGATATAAAAGATATATTTAAAGAACTCTCAAATCATATAGATATAACTAACCCTATAATGAGCTCAACTGGAGTAATAGGTCAAAGACTAGATATCGATAAAATCACTTCAGCATTTACTAAATTTGATTTTAATTCAAAGAATAGCAACGCAAGTGCTCAAGCTATAATGACAACAGATACTTTCAAAAAAGAGCTTTGTTTCAAAGTTGAACTTACTGATGGTTCATACTTTCATATTGCAGGCATTGCAAAAGGTGCCGGTATGATAGAACCCTCTATGGCTACTATGCTGAGCTTCCTTGTAACTGACGCCGATATACCTAAAAGTGATATGGCTGAACTTCTAGCAACTGTAAGTGATAGTTCATTTAACGCGATAAGTGTAGATGGCGATACTAGTACAAATGACACACTAATGCTACTAAGCACAAACAAACAAGCTTATGATAAAGAGGCTTTTGAAATAGCTCTTAAGATGATATGTGAAAGATTCGCTTTTGATATGCTTAGAGATGGTGAAGGATCTACAAAAGTTGTAGCTTTTGAAGTCACAGGTGCAAAAGATGACAATCAAGCAAGAATAGCAGCAAAAGCACTAAGTAACTCACTACTAGTAAAAACAGCTCTATTTGGAGAAGACCCAAACTGGGGACGTATAGCATCAACTATAGGAGCTTCAGGAATAGAGTGTGACCCTAAAAAGCTAGTCATAAAATATGATGACTTGACTATATATAGCAGACAAAACCCACAAATGTCGCAAGACACTGAAGACAAAGCTTACAAAATCATGAAAAATCCAGAATTCAAAATATCTTGTGATATAGGTATAGATGATGGTAAATTCACAGCTTATGGATGTGATCTAAGCTACGAATATGTAAAAATAAATGCAGAATACAGGAGCTAAAATGACAACTGAAATGGCAGTACTAAATGTAAAAAAAGGACTTGAAAAAGACTTCGAATCAGCATTCAAAGAAGCTGTACAATATATATCAAGAACCAAAGGTTATATATCTCACTCATTACAAAAATGTATAGAAACCAAAAATAGATACTTATTCACTGTACAATGGGCAACTCTTGATTCTCATATGATAAACTTTAGACAAAGTACTGACTATATCAAATGGAAAGACTTATTACATCATTTTTACGATCCAACTCCAGTGGTTGAGCATTATGAAGAATTTTAAATGAAATTTTTTATCGGATGTGATCATGGTGGATATAGCGTAAAATCAAAAGTCATCCAAATACTCGAAAGTCTTGGAAATGAAGTAAAAGACCTTGGAACACACAGCAACCAAAGTGTAGACTATCCAGACTATGCACATAAAGTCTGTAAAAGTATACTAAGCACTCCAGGTTCAAACGGAATACTAATATGCGGAACGGGTATTGGTATGAGTATAACAGCAAATAGATACAAAGGTATCAGAGCAGCCCTTTGTACTGATAGCTACACAGCAAGTATTACAAAACAGCACAACAATTCAAATGTACTATGCTTTGGCCAAAGAGTTGTTGGGATGGGTGTAATTGAAGATATGCTAAGAGCTTGGTGTAAAAGTGAGTTTGAAGCTGGAAGGCATCAAGCAAGAGTTGAGAAGATAGAAAATATTACATAATCTACTACTCTCACTTTTTATACCTTATGGTATGGATGATTGTTTTGTATACAAAATCCTCTATAAATCTGTTCATATAAAAAAAGCTTAGCCATGGTATGAGTAAATGTCATTTTACTCATACTAAGTTTTAAATTTGCACGTTTTAAAAACTCTTTTTCAAATCCAAAAGCCCCACCTATAAAGAAATTGATTTTAGGATGAACTAAAACTTCTGCAAATTCTTCACTAGAAAGATCTTTACCTGATTCATCTAGTATAATATTAAAGCTATTGGGTTCTATATATTTATCTAAAGCTATAGTGTAACTCTTTTTAGCCAGTTCAGATGAATTCTTTTGAGCTTTTACTATATCTTTATTAAATATATAGTTCTCAGTAATTCTTGTCTGTTTTGATATTAGTTTCAAATAATTATTAGCTAGTTTATTTGTAACATCATTATTCTCTTTGTCTATAATATATGTATTTATCATAAAAGCTCATTTTTTAATCCTATTATACCAAATATACTAAGAAGATTTAGGTAGGATTTAATATATAAAACCTAGGAAAAATTTTAAATATGAGAGAAATTATAAAACTACTAAGACCACGTCAATATATAAAAAACTTATTTGTCTTAGCTCCCCTACTTTTTTCTTTTATGTTCACGCTACAAAGCGTTACGAGTTCTATTTTAGCCTTTGCCTTATTCTCACTCATAGCAAGTAGTATATATATCCTAAACGATATTATGGACGTAAATGAAGACCAAAACCACCCAGAAAAGAAGCACCGTCCACTTGTATCTGGGAAAGTGTCTATAAAAACTGCTAAAGCTATCTTTGTTTTTTTATCTACGGCAACTCTTATTATTACTTATTTTGTGAATATAGATTTATTCTTCGTAATACTCTTTTATTTTGTATTAAATATTCTTTATTCAATCAAGCTTAAACATATTTCTATTTTAGATATTTCTATTATTGCAGTTGGGTTTGTTTTGAGACTTTATGCTGGTAGCGTTGTTATTGATTCAAGCTTATCTATTTGGATTATTCTAATGACTTTTTTATTAGCACTGTTTTTAGCTCTTGGAAAAAGGCGTGATGATATATTACTTTCAGATATGAATCTAAAAACAAGAAAAAATATAGATGGATATAATCTAGAATTTATAAATATTTCGATGATATTTATGGGTGCTGTTACTATTACTTCATATATACTCTATACAGTTTCATCAGAAGTAATAGTAGAATTAGGTAGTCAAAATTTATACTTAACATCATTTTTTGTAATTATTGGACTACTAAGATATCTACAAATCACATTTGTAGAACAAAAAAGTGGGAATCCAACACAAATTCTATACCAAGACACCTTTTTAAAAACAACTCTTGCTCTTTGGATAATTAGCTTTATAATAATAGTAAACATATGATTTTTATTAAATATTCTATTTTCGCTATTATTTCTACTATTGTAAATTTAGCTTTTCAATACCTTAGCTTTTATTTTTATAGTGGCTGTCTGAGCTTATATATTGCTATATTTTGGGGTACACTTTTCGGTCTTATTGTCAAATATATTTTAGACAAAAATTTTATATTTTATGATACAAGTAAAAAACACAGTAAAAAATTCGCTCTTTATTCTATTATGGGAATTTTAACAACTGCAATATTTTGCGGTACAGAAATAGCCTTTGATCATCTTTTTGATCTTAAATATACAGGCGCTGTAGTAGGTCTTAGTATTGGATATATAATAAAATATTTTCTAGATAAAAAATATGTATTTGAGACTAAACAATGAATCTAAAAAGTTGGGGATTATATCCCAAAATTAAATCAAAAGTTTTTCCTCTAATTAATAAAACACAACTTAGTAAACTACTCTCATCAAACAAAGAATTTATACCCTACGGTAATGGTAAAAGCTATGGAGATAGTGCTTTAAATGAGAATATAATACATACTAAAAAATATAACTTTTTTTTAAATTTCAATGAAGGCACTGGACTTCTTCATGTACAAAGTGGAGTGACACTAGATGAAGTTATAGAGGTATTTTTACCTCGTGGATGGTTTATAAAAATTACTCCTGGAACAAAACTAATCACTGTAGGTGGAGCGATATCAGCTGATATTCATGGTAAAAATCACCATATCGATGGATGTTTTAGCCAGTCGGTAGAAGAGTTTACTTTAATGCTTGGTAATGGAGAAATTAAAACTATCAAAAAAAACGATGAGCTTTTTTATGCAACTTGTGGAGGTATGGGTTTAACAGGAGTTATACTAGACGCAAAAATATATCTAAAAAAAGTAAACTCAAAATATATAAACCAAACAACAATAAAAACAAAAAACTTAAAACATACTTTTGAAGTTTTTGAAAAATATCAAGACCTACCCTACTCTGTAGCTTGGATAGATTGTCTCTCCCGTGATATTGGTAAAGCTATTGTCATGGTTGGAGATTTTAGAGATGATAATAACCTTGATTATAAGAAAGATAAAAACCTAAATATACCTTTTATGTTTCCAACGTTTGTATTAAATAAATTTAGTGTAAAGCTCTTTAATTATTTGTATTATAAAAAAGCTCCTAAAAGAATAGAAGAAAAAAAAGTAAGTATTGATTCTTTCTTTTATCCACTTGATAAAATAAACAATTGGAATAGAATATATGGTAAAAATGGTTTTACACAATATCAATTTATACTACCAAAAGAATCAAGTTTTCAAGGACTTCAAGAGATACTAAGCAAGATCGCTAGTAGTGGTAAAGGATCTTTTTTAGCAGTATTAAAGCTTTATGGTAAGGAAAATAAAAACTACTTATCCTTTCCTATTGCTGGATATAGCTTAGCACTTGATTTTAAAATTGAAAAAGGAGTGTTTGAACTGCTTGATACTCTTGATGAAATTGTGTTAAAACACGGTGGAAGAATGTATCTAGCAAAAGATGCTAGAATGAGTAAAGAAACTTTGCATAAAAGCTATCCAAAAATAAAAGAATTTTTAAATATAAGAAAAAAATATAACTTAACAGATAAGTTTAACTCACTTCAATCAAAAAGGCTTGATATATGATATTAATAATAGGTGCAAAAAGTGATATAGCAAAAAAGTGTGCTCATGAATATGCCAAAAATGGATACAACCTAACACTTGCTAGTAGAGATATACTTGAGCTACAAGATTTTGCTTCAGATATAAAAATAAGACATAATATAAATGTAATACTAAAAGAATTTGATATAACCAAATTTGAGACTCATCAAGAGTTTTTTGAGAGTCTAGAAAAAAAACCATTTGGGACTATAGTAGTATCAGGATACATGAATGAACAAAGTATTTGTGAGAGTAACTTTAAAGAATCTCTTAAAACTATAAATACAAACTTCACAGGGGCTGTAAGTATACTTAATATTGTAGCAAAGCACTTAGAAACAAAAAAAGAAGGTTTTATAGCAGCAGTGAGCTCAGTTGCCGGAGATAGAGGAAGAGCATCAAACTACATCTATGGGAGTAGTAAAGCAGGACTAAGTGCGTACCTTTCAGGACTAAGAAACAGACTATATAAAAGTAATATCCAAGTACTCACAGTAAAGCCAGGTTTTGTAAATACAAAAATGACAGCACATTTAGATTTACCCAAAAAGCTAACAGCAAGCCCTAAAAAAGTAGCCTCAGATATATATAAAGCAGTAGAAAAAAATAAAAATATTTTATATACTAAATGGATTTGGAAGTACATTATGTTTATAATCAAAAGCATTCCAGAAAGTATTTTTAAAAGGCTTAATTTATGAAAGAAATAGCTTTTTTTGATTTTGATGGAACTATAACTAAAAAAGATAGCTTTATTCAGTTTATTATCTTTAGTGTTGGGGTTTGGAGATTTCTATTAGGTTTTTTTATACTATTACCTATACTTATTTTATATAAAATAAAATTAATTTCAAACTATAAAGCAAAAGAGTATGTCCTAACATATTTTTTTAAGAATATGAGAATAGAAGATTTCGATAAAATATGTAAAAACTTCTCAGAACAAAAAATAGATAAAATGATAAGAGTAAAAGCTCTAAAAAAACTAAATTATTACAAAAACTTAGACTATGAAGTGGTAATAGTCTCAGCTTCTATTGAAAACTATCTTATCCATTGGTGTGAAAAAAATAAATTAAAATTAATAGCTACAAGCATAGAAGTAAAAAACAATTTAATTACAGGAAAACTACTATCAAAAAACTGCTACGGAAAGGAAAAAGTTGTAAGAATAAAAAAACTTTATAACCTAGAAGACTTTCACAATATCTATGCTTACGGTGATAGTAGAGGAGATAGAGAGATGCTTCGTCTTACTAACCTCTCTTTTTATAAACCTTTTTTATAATATCTCTTGAAGAACATAAGAAACAAATAGCAATATTCTATCTTCCTCCTTATTCACCTGAATTTAATCCTGATGAGTATCTCAATCAAGATTATAAAAGAAATACCAATAAAAATAGTCTACCTTTCACTTTATCTCAGCTTAGAAAAAACACTTTAAATTATATGAATAGTCTTGTTAAAGATACTGATAATTTTTAAACATTCTAGTATCACTTATGCCTCTTAATTTAAACTGTATTTAGTTAGTGGAGTAATAAATTGTTTTACATTTTTAAATTATATTTTTTTGAGTTGTAAATAAAGTAAAAATATAACTAAAAAAACTCTTTTATCTATATTTAGGAAGATAATACTTCACGCTACAAATCTTTTAAACAAAACCTATTTATTCAATCTATAAATACTTGCTTCTTTAATATTTGGAAATATTTTATACATACTGCCATAATATTTTATACTATTAGATTTACCAACGCAATTTAAATCGAATATATAAAAATCTAGCCCTTTTATATCAGAACTAGTCTTGTCTTTTAAACTTACTTCACAACCTTTATTTTTATAGTGTTCAAAAATTTTTTTATAACTTACTCCTAAACTCATAGCATGATAAGACTCATATTTATTTGTATAAGTATTTAAAAACTTATACTCTTTTTGTATTTTATTTGAAAAAACTTTATACTTGTCATACGCAAAAAAATCTGGTATTAAATATACACTATATCCATCTCTTAAGTATTGATTTAACTCTACAAAAAAATCAAGTTCTTCTTTACTTCCTTTCTTTGCATCTACTGGGTGAGACTTACATTTAATACGAGTATAGTACTCTGCAAGTTTACAATTATCCATCCCAAGTAGTATTGATTTAGAAGAAGGAGTTTTAAAGTTAGTATAGAATTTTTCCACCAAATTTGAACTTGATCTATAATTCATTACAGGTAAGTTATTAATAATTCGAAAAATAAAAATAACAGTTAGAAAAATAGACCATATAAATTTAGCATTTTTTTGAGGAATCAACTTGTTAAGAGCATAAACTATAAATACAAACGATAAAAAACTAGGCCAAATAAAATTTCTATAAGTCATAACTGTATTGTTTGTGAGAAAAAAGCTTAAAAGTAAGAAGTTAACTAAAATGATTAAAAACAGTAGTTTTTTTCTTTTATCTTTTTCAAAAAAATATACTAAAAATCCAAGAAATTGCAGAAAAAATAAAAATACCCCAATCCCTTTAATCCATAAGCTTTTACCTAAGTCAAACATCGCGAATCTAAACTGACCCATATATTGACTTTTACCTATATTCATAAGCTCTACAAAAAAGTTTTTATTCAATAAAGAAAGTATTAATGCAATTACTACTATATAAATAAGAGAGTCTCTAAAAAGTGAAATTAAATGTTTTTTTTCAAAAATGTTATTTACTGTTAATTCTTTATTACTTTGGTACCAAAAAAGGAGTAGATAAAGAGGTATAAGAAATAAAACAGTCTCTTTACTCATCAAAGCTAATCCAAAAACAAACAAAGACAAAAATCTAATTTTAGAACTCTTTAAGGCAACAAAAAATGCGAGTAATACATAAAAAATTGCTATAAAGTCCTCTTTTAGATGTGAAATTGTAATCAAAGAAGCATCAAGACTCAAAACCAAAAATACTGAGGCCATACCTAAAAATTTATTTTTTGAAATATTTTTAATTATTAAATAATATAAAATAAAAGAGCAATAAGAAAGAGTAAGGGTACATACTAATAATCCATATTTCCCAAAAATAAAATAAAAAGGAATCAAAGTTAAACTAATAATAGGTCTTCTTCCAAAATAAAAATTAAGTTCTCCGTCTGACTGTAAATCTATCGAAGTATATAGATATAAAACGCTATCAAGGTGGTATGGTTCACTTAAACTAAACATTCCAATAAATATAAAAACTAAAAATAGTCCTATAAAAAATGCTAACTCTTGGTTTTTTCTTATAAAATTCACTGTATTTTTCCTTTTATCTCACGAACACTTTGAAATTGTGTTTTATTAAAAGTTCTTTGTCTTTTTGCTAGTTTATTTGTGTTTGTTACTATTTTTTCTTCTAGCTTCTCTATACTATAAAGACCATCAAAGTACTCAAAACACTCTTTTATACCAATAGATCTAAAACATTTTGGTGCTCTTGTATATTTATTTTCTAAATATTTTATTTCGTCAAGCAGACCATTTTTTAGCATTTGTTTAGTACGTTTTTTGATTTTTTCTTTTAGTATATCTCTTGGTATATCTATGTTATAGATAATTATATTCTCTTTTATTATAGGTATTTTAGGATTATTTTTGAAATACTCTGTTACGCTTACACCACTTTCTTTATATATTTCAAACCATTTTTCGATTCTATATTTATCATTTGAAGATATTTTTAGAGCATAATTTTTGTCTGTATCAAGTATTGTTTTATAAGCATTTTCTAGATTTTCTAGATTTTTGGCTACTTCTATTTTTGTAGAAGATGATATTGTTGGCTTTGGACTAATACCCTCAATCATAGATTTTAGATAAAATCCAGTACCACCAACTATAAGTAAATTTTTATTGTTTTTTAATGCTTCTTCATAAGCCCTTTTATATTCATCAAAAAACATATTTACGTTAAAATCTTGACTAGGAAGTATTATATCAATACCAAAATGCTTTATATTCTTACGTTCTAGAAGTGTTGGTTTAGCAGATACTATATCAATCTCTTTATAAATACTTAATGAATCAAGAGATAATATATAAGCATCATGCTTATTTGCAAGCTCTATTGAATATGAAGTCTTACCTGAGGCTGTTGTTCCTATAAGAGCAAAAATATCCATCTATTTGATTATACGCTTTATCAAAAACCCAAATCCTCATTTACTAAGATAAGTATTATTCTATTTTTTTCATCTGCTTTTATATAAGTAAATTTGTTTGCTATGTTTTCTATATTTTTACTTGGTTTCTTACCAAATTTAATTGATTTTGCATTCATTCTTTCTATATTTTTTACAGCTGCAACATTCATAAGTCTTGCATATCCGTCTTCTAGGGTCTCTACTATTTTATTTTTACCAACGATAATAAGAACTCTCTTAGGTCCAAATATCATAGCAGCTACTCTATTTCCACTACCATCAGCATTTACTAGCTTACCATCTTTTGTTAGAGCATTTGTACTTGTTACGTAAAGATCACTAAGCATACCCTGGCGACGTCTATTCAAGTTTTCTTCCATAGAAATACCATTTTCATATTGATTATACAAATTTATATCACTACTATTTTGTAAATACTCTAAAAGACCAATCTCATCTACACTTGTAGAGCCACCAAGCCCTACACTCATATCTTTTTTTATAAAAGTTTTTGATAGTTTTAGAGCTTCATTTTTATCTTCTACACTATGAACTTGATAGCCACAGCTTTCTAAAGACTCAATAAATTTTTGCATAATAAACATTTTATTTTCTTTTAACTACTGAGCAAGTAGAATAATCTTCATCAACTACTATTTTTTTAAGTTCATTATTTCCCATCATATTATAAACAAATATTGGGATATTATTATCTTTTGCCAATGCTATTGATGTGTCATCCATAACTTTTATATCATCTTTTAACGCATCATCATAGCTTAGTGTCGGTAATTTCACAGCGTCACTATACTTATTAGGATCTCTATCATAGATACCATCAACTTTTGTCGCTTTTATAATCATATCAGCTTCCATTTCAACAGCACGCAAAGTTGCAGCCGTATCAGTTGTAAAGAATGGATTTCCTGTTCCCGCAGCAAACACTACAACTCTACCTTTTTCCAGATGTCTTTGAGCACGTCTTGTAATAAATGGTTCACAAATTTCTGGTACTTCAATAGCACTTAATACTCTTGATTCAAGACCAATATTTTCAACTGCTTCTTGAATAGCAACAGCATTTATTATAGTTGAGAGCATTCCCATGTAGTCACCAGTAGTTCTTCTAATAAGACCATCTCCAGCAGCACTTACTCCACGGATAAAATTACCTCCACCTACAACTACACTTACTCCAACATCATTATCTACAAGAGTTTTTATCTCATTTGCTATGTATTTAAGTGTTGCTGTATCAATACCAAATCCATTTTCATTTGCCAACGCTTCGCCTGAGAATTTAACTAAAACTCTTTTTTTAGATTTCATAACTGTATATTCCTTTTAGATATTTATTTGTTTTCTCTTATACTATTTATATATTCATAATTGATTTTTATGCTTTTAGTTTTTGGTAAGTTTGAAGCTACTCTTTTTAAAACTCCACTAAAGTCATTAAATAGATAGTTCGACATACTTCCAGGTATTGGATTGATTTCTACCAAATATACTTCATTCTTTATTACAAAAAAGTCACATCTTATTAATGCACCTTCAAACATATTTAAATAAATTTTCTTAAAAAGTTGCTTCATTTTATTTTTTATATCATCACTTAAATCAGCTTCTTTTATGATATCACTACGCGAAAAATTAAGATATTTTTGATCAAAATCAAAAAGCCCTTCTTTTTGAGTTTTTTCTATCATAGAAAATTCAAAATCATCTCCAGTTTTTGCACCTGCAAGTGTATACTCTTCCACTCCATCAATAAAAGGCTCAACTATCGCACTTGTATCATATTCATAAGCTGTATCAAAAGCGTAATCAAGTTCTTTTTCACTTTTAACTACTCTTATCCCCATTGAGCTACCTGATTTTGTGGGTTTAACAATTACGGGATAATCAAATTTGATATTTGGGGTATTTTCTTTTTGTGTATAAATATAATCAAGTACATTCACCCCTACTTCTTTGGCATAAAGCTTAGTTAAGTGTTTTGAAAAACTAAGTACACAACCCTCTACCCTAGGTCCAACAAAAGGGATCTCGTAAAAATCAAACATTGATGCTAATTTACCATCTTCTCCATCTGCACCGTGAACAAGGTTAATACATACGTCAAAATCTATTTTTTTACTAAATATTCCTTTAGTAAAAAATCCACCATTTTTAAGTTCTAGTTTTTTGTATTTTTTGTATTTTGAATTTGTAAAGGTTATTGATTGAAGCTCTTTTGAGTCAATAAGATAAAACTCTCTATTTGTATCACAAAATATATAAGCTACTTCATTCTCTAGCTTTTTAGCTACTGATATAGCACTTACTATACTTATTTCATGCTCAAAACTCTGCGCTCCAAATAGTAATGAATACTTCATATATAAAAAATCTCCAATTTATCATTCATAACTTATAACTTCTTTCATTTAGCTAGTTTTTGTAAAGCTTCTTTTACTAAAGATGCTGTATCGTTTGCTGTACAATCTTTTAATATTGATTTTATTTTAGCATTTTTAAAACCTAAACTTTCTAATGCTAAAACAGTATCTTGTATATATTTATCTGTTGTAATATTAGTTAGTGAGAATTCACTTAGTTCTATTAATATTCTTTTTGCACTTTTGGGTCCAATACCTGGAACCATAGTAATGCTTCTCACATCATTTGAACTTACTATACTTAAAAAGTTTTGAGGACTATATGTAGAACATACCGCCATTGCTGTACTTGGTCCTACTCCGTTGATTTTTATAAGTGTTTGAAAGACTTTTTGTTCATCAATACTCAAAAATCCATAAAGAGAGTTTGATTCTTCTTTGATTATCTGAACTATATGGAAGTTTGTAAACTCTTTTTTTAGACTTGAAGATGTATTAATAGATACAAATAATTTATGTGTAATTCCACCTACTTTTAAATGAATAAAAGTAGGCTCTATTAATGTTATATCACCTTCAATTTCTACTATCATATATTAATCATCAATTCCTAGTTTACCAGGATTTAAAATATTATTTGGATCAAAAGCTTTTTTAAGAGTTCTAAATAGATTCATCTCTTCTTCGTTAAAAGCTAGTTTCATATATGGTGCTTTTGTAGTTCCAATACCATGTTCACCACTTATTGTTCCACCAAGTTCTACAGTGTCTTTAAATATCGCTTCAACACACTTATGTCCATGAGCAATATGATCTTGATCACTACCATCAACCATAACATGGGTATGAATATTACCATCACCTGCATGACCATAACAAGGAATTAATAAGTCAAATTCTTTTTCTATTCTTTGTATTCTTCTTAACATTTCTGGAAGATTACTTCTTGGTACTGTAATATCTTCATTTAATTTTAGTGAGTTGTATACAAGTAAACTTGTACTTCCATTACGTCTTGCAAACCATAGCTTTTGAGCTTCTTCGTCATTTTTTGCTACTCTAAATTCAAATGCACCGTTATCCATGAAATATTTTTCGATTACTTCCATTTGGTAGCCAATATCATTTTTTGTATTACTATCAACTTCACTTATAAGAATTGCACCTGCTTCTTCTGGAAGATCTATATGGGGATATTTCATCTTTACGGCACGTATTGAAAGCTGATCCATAAACTCCATAGCAACAGGAACAACACCACTAGCCATAGTCTTATATACTGCATTCATTGCATCATCTATAGTCTTAAAAAGACCCATACAAGTACTTTTAAAGTTAGGTTTAGAAATAAGCTTTAAAGTTATCTCACTTACAGCTGCAAGAGTTCCTTCACTTCCTATTACTGTTCCACATATATTATATCCAGCAACATCTTTAATAGTTTTTTTACCTGCTCTTATAATATCACCATTTGGAAGAACTGCACGTAATCCTAATACAAAATCTTTTGTTATACCATACTTTGCAGCTCTCATACCACCAGCATTTTCAACAACATTTCCTCCTATAGAAGAAAAATCTTGACTAGCAGGATCAGGCGGATAAAAAAGACCTACTTTTTCCACAGCACGTTGAAGATCTCTGTTAATAACTCCCGGTTGTACAACTGCAACCATATTATCCATATCAATCTCAAGAATCTTATTCATATGTTTTTCAAATGCTAGTATTACACCACCACGAGTTGCTATTTGCGCACCTGTTTGAGCACTTCCTGCACCACGGGGCACTATATTTATAAGATTTTTATTACAATATCTTAATATATCACTTATATCTTGTTCGTCTCTGGGGAAAAGTACCATATCAGGCATAGCACGCCTAACTCTACTTGCATCATAAGAATACGAGAGGTTGTGTGCTTGATCGTCATGAGCATTATCTTCGCCCAAAAGCTTCTTGAAATATTTACTATGTTTTTTGTCTATCATTTATTTAACTCCAAATAAGTTATAAAAAAATTCTTCATCTTCAAACCAAGGTTCACTAGAACTTAATGATTTTTCAATTTCACCAAAAGATTTACCTATTAATTTAAAACTATTACAATCTACAAAATATTCGTCATTATTAACCTTGATTAGCAACAAATTTAGATCATAAAACTTACAAAACTTACGAACTAATTTTTTCGTAGGTTGTTTTTTGTTTGCTTCAATCCTAAAAATATCATTCAAAACAAACTGATATTGTGGGAATTTAGTTTTAACATAGCTCAAGAATTCATCATTTTTAACTATTGGTAATACTCTTTTATAGCCATATTTTATTATTACTTTATCAGTAAGTCTAATATCTTGTTTGAGTTTAGGAAGCGCTTTATTTGTAAAGTTATTGTTATTTAGTTCTAATATCGTGATATTTTTATCTACGTTTAGGATATTAAGCTTTGATACAATGAGGTTTTGATTATTAACTTTACGTATAAGTACACCTGAAGTTCCAATATCTGAGTTAGATGCATTAGTTTTTACATATATTTTATTATCTTTGATATCTATAATTTTAGATTCATATACATCATTTCCTAAACAAAACGAAAATAAAGAAAAAATCATAATTAAGCTTCTAAACATATCGCTAAACCTTAATAAAATATTTTTGTGATTCTAACAGATATAGCTAAAGCGTACCTCACATTAGACCCTTAAATTTTAGTAATTTTTATGCCATTTGTAATATTGACAAATTCTTCAAATGTTTTATTATGAGTTTCTACATAACCTTTAGATTTTAACTTATTTTTAGAATAATAGTCATAATCTATTCTTTGAGTATTGTTAACATCATAAGTTAGTCTTGCAATTATATATTTTTGTGAACTAATATCTATTTTAAAAGGTTTTTTAGAAATTTCATTATTAAGAACATATGATATTAAAAAAAGTATTTTATGAGAGTCTTTCTTATACTTAATATTCTTTTGATTATTTTTAGTAAATCTATCATCATATAGGATTAAGTACTTTTCTCCCAAAAATATCCTAACAAGAAAATTTTTAGCTTTTGCTTTCAAATATCCTTTTTTTATAGTTGTAATATCATCTATTTTACCTATATCCATACCTTTTAATTCGATACTAAATTCTTGTGAATATAAACTAAAAGTCAAAATAAATATAATCAAAAATTTCATAATTTTGTCGTCCTTTTTATTGCGTTAAGCTAGAATTTTATCAAAGTTTTCGTTTATGGATCATTTATGTTAAAAACTCTTATATATTTATCATTACTAAGTATGTACCTTTTTGGTACTTCTATGCAAACATTATCGTGGAAAAATGGGGAAACTTTTCTTAATTTCTTAGATAATAATAGTCTTCCGTCAACCTTGTATTATGATCTAGACGATAGAGAAAAGATTCTTACAGAAGAAATTTTTGCAGGTATAGACTATCAAGTTCTAGTTAATGAAGACAATCAAACACAACAAGTGCTAATCCCACTTGGAGAAGAACTTCAAATACACATTTATAAGACATCAAATGATTACGAACTTAAAATAATACCTATTATTTATCAGACAAAAACAAAAACTGATTATGTAACAGTACTTACATCTCCATATAAAGATATAATAGACACCACATCAAACCCGGAACTCGCTCGTGCATTTTTAAGTGCTTATGGCAAAAGTATCAATTTCAAAAAAGATATTAGATTTGGCGATATTATTGTAATTCATTACGAACAAAAGTACCGCTTAAATGATTTACACTCAACCCCAACTATACTAGCAGCACTCAGCGAAACAAATAGAGCCAAAAAATATATATTTAACTTTCAAGATGGGTATTATGATGAAAAAGGAAAAGAACTAGATAAATACTTCATGGTTGAACCCTGTAAATACAAAAGAATATCAGATGGATTCACACATAAAAGATGGCATCCGATAAGAAAAAAATATAGACCTCACTTAGGTGTTGACTATGCAGCAAGAACAGGAACTCCAGTAAATGCTGCAGCTTCAGGGAGAATAACCTTCATAGGTAACAAAGGTGGTTACGGTAAAACAATAGAAATAAAACACCAAAATGGCTACAAAACTCTTTATGCTCACTTAAATAGATATGCCAATGTAAAAAAAGGGCAATACGTCAAAAAAAATAAAAGAATTGGCTATGTAGGATCTACAGGTCTTAGCACTGGTCCTCACCTACACTTTGGTTTATACAAACATAATAGAGCAATAAACCCTTATAAAGTAATAGAAAAAACTAAAATAAAAATAACAGCAAAATATAAAAGTGCTTTTAGACAAAAAGTTAAAACTTATAAATCTACCTTAGATCAGTATCTATAAACTAAGGTATAACCATGCAAACAAATATAAATAACTTAGTAAAAGAGCTAGAATTAATAAAAAATAGTAATGAAAAACTGTTCTTTACAAAACTTAGAGAACTTGAAGCTGCCGAACTTGGAGCTGTTTTACTTGAACTTTCTGACTCAAGTCTTGAGGACTCCCTTGATGTTTTAAAAAATGAAAAAATATCAAATGCTATTGGTGAACTTGAAAGTGATGATGCAACTGACTTGATGCAAACACTTGAAGATATAGATCCCGAAAAAGCTCAATTACTTCTTAATCAACTTGACCTAAAAGATCAAATTGAAATAAATACATTAAAACAATATGAAGACAATCAAGCTGGCGCATATATGCAAAAAGAGTTACTTAAAGCTAATCATAACGATACAGTAGAAGAATTTATCAATAGGATAAAAAGCTTTGATATTGATCTTGATACAGTTACTCAACTATATATTGTAAACAACCAAAATTCTATTGAAATGACTCTACCCATAACAAAGCTTTTAATACTTGACTCTAGTGTTAAATTCAAAAACATATGGACAAAAATACCTGAAGAATATATCCCAAAACACATTCTTGACTCTAGCGATGTACAAGAAGCTCTTAGACTATTTGAAGAATATGACTTAAGTTCGCTTCCAGTAATAGATTCTGAAAACTCAATTGTAGGAAGAATCACATATGATGATATATATGACCTTATTGAAGAAAAAGCTACAAAAGATATATATAACCTTGCAGGTGTAAATGACGAAGCTGAAGAAGATACAAATTTATTTAGAACCATCAAAACAAGATTTAATTGGCTTTTTATAAACCTTATAACATCTATACTAGCATCTCTTGGTATTGCTCTTTTTAGTGATGCCATTACAGAAATTGTAGCACTTGCTATATTGATGCCAATAATCGCTTCTATGGGTGGGAATTCAGGAACACAAAGTCTCGCTGTAACTGTAAGAAAAATTGCCCTAGGTGATATAGATAAGAATAACGCATATGCAACTCTGAAAAAAGAGTTTTTAATATCTCTTACCAATTCTATACTTTTTGCTATTATTTTAGGAACTATCACCTATTTATGGTTTCATTCAATCGGTTTAAGTATAATAGTGTGTATAGCTATTATAGCAAACTTAATAGTTGCAGGCATATTTGGGGCATTAATACCGCTCCTATTAAAATCAATAAAAATTGATCCAGCTATCGGAAGTACCGTAGTGCTTACAACTATAACTGATGTGGTAGGATTTATGAGCTTTTTAGGACTCGCAAAAGCTTTTATATTATAAATTTATTCATAAAAGATGAAGGAAAACTAAATGACAATCAACAAAAAATATTTTTTAATCTTACTCATATTAATAACTCTTATATCTTGTAGTCTAAACGAATCGGAGACTGAGGGCTACCTTAGCGGTCAAAAAGAAATTTTTTATCTGAACAGTGATCAAAGTAGTTCATTAACAGCAATACTAGCAAAATCAACTACTATAGATTTACCAACATCTAAATTAAATAAAAGTGAATCAGAAATAAACCATACCCTTAGTGAAACTTTTGGAATATATGAAATTGATGATAACTCAACTGATGTAAACTACAGTATAGATCTTGGTTCAGAAAACAAAAATGTATATTTCATATATACTAATAAAGATACAATCTCAACACTTCCAACAAGTACTAGTAATGCAAAACAAACTTTCAAGCAAGAGTCATTGACAAATATAAAAACTCTATCAAATAACTTTCAAGCTAAACATTTTGAAAGTAATTTCACAAGACCAAAACTCACAAAATCTACTAAAATGTTCAAAAACAATAATGAACTAGTAGATAATAACCAGTTCAAACTAAACATTTGGGTTGATGAAAATGCTTATGGTGCAGAATGCAATGATGGTAAATGTATTACTGAAGAAATTATAGAGTTTTTTAGTAATGTATTCTTAAAAGATGGAAATAATAACGATATTTATGACTATGTTACAAATATCTATGGAGAGGAATGGGGCACACACTCTTATATAGATTTGATAGAAGATACCAATACTATTGATATCTTACTTTTTGATATAGATAATGATGGAACTCCTTCACAAACGGGTGGAGTCTTAGGATACTACTTCTCAAAAGACAATTTTACTAGAGATGCTGTCTCTGGTTCAAATGAAAAAATAATGTTTTATATTGATTCATATCTTCTAGCTAATTCAAGTAATAGCGACGGTGTGGATGACGGTGTATGGGAAGAAAGTGACTTTTTTCCTCAAGTTATGGTATCTACTCTTGCACATGAATTTCAACATATGATCCATTTCTACCAAAAAAATGTTGCAAGAGGTATAACTACTCGAACAGATACTTGGATAAACGAGATGATGTCTGAAATGACAGAAGATTTAGTTGCTTTTAATATAAACAATCCTGGACCAAGAAATATACTTGGAGATGGTAGTGCTGGAAATTCAGATAATATAGATGGAAGAATACCTGTATTTAATAAGTTTTCTCAGGATTCCCTTACTGTTTGGGGCAATTCATATATAGATTACAGTACAGTATACTCTTTTGGATCATTTTTACTTAGAAATTATGGTGGAGCAAGCTTACTACATACTATGATGCAAAATAACTTAACAGATGAACAAATAGTTACGGCAAGTCTAGGAAATTCAAAAACACTAGAACAACTTATCCAAGACTGGCAAACAAGTGTTGTACTATCAAAACATACAAATGCTCCTTCTGGATATATCTACAATACAGGTGACTGGATAAACTCTACATATAATGGTGTTACTTATAAATTAGGATCAATAAACTTCTTTAACTATAATCCAACACTTAACCTAAACCAAACTCATACTACACAAATACATTCAAGTACTATAGTTCAAGTTGCAAATGACAAAAATGGTACTTTTGAAACTAATATAACAAAAGATGCTAATACTATGATAAAGGTTGTAGTAGAACCTGTAATAGAAGATAATATCTGATATAGTTAAGGTCATATTGTTTTTATAATATCATAAAAATAAAGATACAATATAACTAATACTATTTTAGATAAAGGAAAATAAATGCATAGTGTCTATGTTTTAGTAATAATGATATTTTTAGGTTGTGAAAGTATTGAGTCTACTTCATCCACAAATCAAGCTCCCATAGGTATTAACGACCACGTTACAATAGAAGCAAACACAACAAATAAACAAATCTTTGTTCTAAACAATGACTATAGTGAAAATACACTATCTATATCAAGTCTAACTCAACCAACAAATGGATCAGCAAATATAAGTGCTACAAATATACTTTATACTCCAACTTCAGGGTTTACAGGAAGTGATAGCTTTACTTATAGACCTTTTGACGGTAGTCTACTTGGAAACATCACCACTGTAAATATAATTGTAAGTTCATCATCAACGTCAATAGCTATAACACATTCAGTAAACTCAACTTATGGTCTGTTTAAAGTTAACACTGATAGTGTTACGAATATAGACTACACTCTAAACCTAGGTGGATTTTCAAAAGATATCTTCTTTGCTTATACAAATAAAGAAAATGTGATATCAGCTCCAAGTACTTCAAAAGTCTTAGAAAAAATCAGTACTCAAAAAAAGTCACTTACTAAAAAACCACAAGTAAAACATTTTAAAAATAATTTAGTTCTACCTAAATTTACAAAAGTACAAGGCTATCAAGAAAAAATCACTCCATCATATAATACAGTAGGTGATTCTTTAAAATTTTCAATTAACTCAGAAGATAGAACTAATACTATTGATTCTAGACTAAAAAAAAGTGTAACAGTACATGGTATTACTCTTAATATTTGGGTAGATAATAATGCTTATGGTAGCGGGTGTAATGAAGTTGATTGTATTACAGACACTATGATAGATTACTTAAGCGATAGCTTTTTGATACCTGGAAATAATAACGATATATATGAGCTTGTCACTAATATTTATGGTATAGAGTGGGGAGCAACATCCTTTGGTAATTTAATAACAGATACCAATACTATAGATATTTTACTTTTTGATATTAATGGTGACAATGCAACAGATACTAGTGGAGGAGTTTTAGGATATTACTTTGCAAAAGACAACTACTTAACAAGTAGTTTACCTGGTTCAAATGAAAAAATCATGTTTTATATAGATTCAAATTTCTTTGCCAGTACATTAAACTCGGATCTTTTAACCGATGATGAAGTCTGGTCCATTGATGATTATTGGCCACCAATAATCATATCTACACTTGCTCATGAATTCCAACATATGATTCACTTCTATCAAAAAACTGTACTTAGGGGCCTTACAAGTACTGATACTTGGATTAATGAGATGTTATCTGAACTAACAGAAGATATCATAGCCTGGAATATAAACAATCCAGGACCAAGAGGTAATATTTCCCTTGATGCTGGTACTCCTGGAAACAGTAATGGAAGACTACCAAGTTTTAATAGTACTCCAACAGATAATGCAATCTCAAACTGGACAAATTCATCACTTAACTATAGTACTGTATACTCATTTGGTGCATACTTAATAAGAACTTATGGTGGTCCATCACTACTTAACGCTATGCTTCACAATAACTTTACAGACGAACAAGCTATAACTTCTGCTGTAGGTAATGGAAAATCATTTAATACTTTACTCCAAGACTGGGCGATGAGTATTCTTCTATCTGATAAAACAAATGCACCTGAAGGCTATAAATTCAATGTAAATGATACATCTTTTGAATATAACTATAATGGTGTTGATTATAAACTAGGTTCGATAAACTTCTTTAACTACTCACCTACCCCAAACTTAAATGATATAACGGGTAAAAAGTATTCAATAAGCTTTAAACAAATTGCAAGTGAAGAAACAGGAAGTTACCAAACTAGCATATCTAAAGATGAAGATACCACTATAGGAATAATCGCAAAATAGTATTTTATACAGAAGAGCTTGTAAAAAATACAAGCTCTCTAAATCTAACAATTAAACTTAATACCTACCTAGTTTATCTGTAAATTTTATTTTTTCATTAAGCTTAACATCAAAATTAAACTCATCTTCAAACATCATAAGTACTGTAGAACCCATTTTAAAATAGCCTAAAGTATCTGCTTTATTTAATTCTAAATTCTCATAATCATATACTTTTATATTTCTATTCTCATTATTAGTAGTTAGCTTCTCATCAAAATCAAATGCTATACTACCAACATTAAAAGCACCTACAAAAACCATCAAAAATCTTTTGTTCTCTTTTGTAAAACATTCTAATATTACTCTTTCATTTTTATTAAATAAAGAATCTACTTTTCTAAGATATTTAAAGTTCACAGGATATAAATCACCAGGAATATGAATAGCTTTTGATACTCTCATGTCTATAGGAGCATGATACCTATGATAGTCATTAGGTGCAAGATATAGGTTAATATAGCTCTTATCATAGAACTTAGATATATTATCTATTTGAGAGCCTGTAAGTTCATTTATACTATATTCAAAGCCTTTTATTTGTAGTGAAAGATCTTTTTTCATTTGTCCTACAGAAGATATCAAAGAATCAGCAGGAGATATAAAAACATCTTCTTTCTTTGAATATACCCTCTTCTTTTCCAATTTTCTAGTAAAAAGTGCTTGCAAACTATCATACTGAGAATATTTTTTGTACTCACTCATATCTAGTTTCATTAACTTTACATAGGAATAATTTATAAATTTTTGTGAGAACCTATTAAATTTACGACTAGCAAATCTACCAAAGTAATATGAAGCTTTATTCTTCCAAGTTTTGTCAATCATTAAATTACCTTTTGGTGTAATACAGATGTGTCTTCACTATATTCGTTATTTTCAATCATATCTTCAATATCATCTTGAGAATAAGAATTATGATTATAAAGAACTACATAAATCTCATCATCAATTTTTAAATAATTACTCTCTCCAAACTCTGTATATCTTGTAGCACCTATAGAAATAATACAATTTTTAGGTTTATTATTAGTTTTTATTAACTCTTGAATATTTTCTAATGGACCAAAATCTTCTTGAGTATTTAGTTTATTTATAATCCAATCTTTTAACTTAGTATAAAAATAGCTATATCCAAGTAATTCGCTATTTTCTCCATATTGTATTAATTCTTCATCTCTTTTTATAAATGAAACTAATGAATATTCATCCATAAGTCCACCATCTTCAAACTGATCAACACATAACCAAGTCTTACTAATACCTTTTGAATTAGCTCCCCAGTTTTTTTTCTGTGATATTTTATCTGCACCCTTCACTCTTAAAGAGCAATCATTATATGCCATAAAGTATTCTGGAGTAATATCAACTATTTCATTATCTTTATATTTAATACTACAATATAGCCCAACTTCTGGTTCCATCTGCATATTGACATTTTTATTAGCAATACTATCACCAGAAAATGGAAATACATTCAAAAATGTTTTAGAATTTTTTGAATATGTTGGGAATATCCCTTTAGGAGCTGATTCTTCATCAACTTTTACATCTACAAAATCATCACCTTCACCAGCTTGTTCTAAATGATTTGCAAAGTTTCCTGCAATTCCAAATCCAATTGTATTTTCATCTAATAAATTAATCATTTCTATAAAGTTCCCATTATTTATTTATTTTTTCTTTTATTTTTTCACTTAAGTTCAATATCTCTTTTCTCTTTTGAATAAAACTATTTTGATTAGCTATTAAATGTGCGGTACTTGTCATTATCTCACGGTCAACTTTGAGACCATTTTGCTTCATTGTAGTTCCAGTTTCTACGATATCAACTATGGCATCACTTAGACCTATAAGAGGTGCAAGTTCAATAGAGCCATTTAGTTTGATTATTTTTGCACTTATTGCGTGAGATGCAAAATATTTTTTAGCTATATTCTCTAGTTTTGTTGCTATTGTGATTTCTGGGCTATTAAGATTTAGTGTTGAGTCATTTGGAATGCCTATACAAATACGGCATTTACCAATACCAAGATCAAGTAAATGCATAATGTCAAACTGTTTTTCTTCTAATACATCAAGCCCTACCACACCCAAATCAGCTGCACCATTATATACATAGGTAGGAACATCTTGATTTCGTACTAATAAAAACTCAAAATCATCAACTCTTAAAATAAGTTTTCTATCTTCAAAATTAAACTTCTGATTAAAAATAGATTCAAATATATCAAGTGTTTCTTTTGCTATTCTACCTTTAGGTAATGCAATTTTTAACATGAAATTTCCTTATATATAACGTTTAAATAGATATCAACTAAACACTTCATCTACATTAGACTCGTAAAGTTTACTCCAAGCCGTTTAGGCTTGAATTTCCTTTACTCCTTACTTATATTTGAACAAATCCAAATACAACTCTTGGGCAGAGTGCTCTCGGTACTTTGTACATCTAAAAAATTATGCTACTTCGTAACAAAATAATCTCCATTAAAGCTATCTAGTGCATAATTTCTTTCTTCACCTATGGCTTTTACTAGGTTTGGTATTGATAAGAAGCATATTGAGTCTGCTCCTATTTTTTGTCTTATCTCTTCTGGAGTATAATTAGCACTCATAAGCTCAGATTTTGTAGGAGTATCTATCCCATAAAAACATGGGAATTTTATCTCTGGAGCAGCTATTGCCATATGTACTTCTTTTGCACCTGCATTTTTAAGCATTGTTACGATTTGTTTTGAAGTAGTTCCTCGGACTAGAGAATCATCTATAACAACTACTCTTTTGCCTTTTATATCTTCTTTATTTGGAGAAAGCTTAAGCCTTACTTTAAGATCTCTTACACTTTGTGTAGGCTCAATAAATGTTCTTCCAACATAATGATTTCTTACTATTGCCATCTCAAAAGGAATACCACTTGCTTGTGAATATCCAAGAGCAGCTGCCACTCCACTGTCAGGCACAGGTATAACAATATCAGCGTCTACTTTATGTTCAGCAGCTAACTCTTTTCCTATTCTTTTTCTTACACTATATACTGTTTTACCGTCTATTACACTATCAGGTTTTGCTAGATATATATATTCAAAAGCACAAGGTCTAAACTCATCATTAAAGAGTTGTATACTTTTTGGCTCTTCACAATCAGGAGAGAATACAAGCATTTCACCAGGCTTAACATCTCTAATAAACTCAGCGCCAACAAGATCAAATGCACAAGTTTCACTTGCAACTATATATCCACCACTTTGAAGCTTACCTAAGCTTAAAGGTCTAATACCATGTCTATCACGTACTACAAACATTTTTTTTCTAGATTGTATTATGAAGTTATATGCGCCTATTGTTTTGTTTAAAGCTTCTATAATTCTTTCCTGTAAACACTCTTTGGGATTTTTAGCTATTAGGTGTACTAAATTTTCTGTATCCATAGAAGTTGAGTATATAGCACCTTTATCGATTAAATCATTTCTAACTTCATCTTTATTAATAAGATTTCCGTTATGTACTATTGATATAGCTCCAAGCTTATAGTTTGCAACTATAGGTTGAGCATCAAGTACAGAGTCTTCTCCAGCAGTTGAATACCTATTATGACCTATCGCGCATTTCCCCTTAAGTATATCAAAAGACTTTTCGTCAAATATCTTAGTGACTAATCCACGGTCTTTAATAAGATTTATCTTACCATCACAACTAGAACTTATTCCTGAAGCTTCTTGACCTCTGTGCTGCATAGCAAATAATGCATAGTAAGCAACTCTCGATGCATTTTCATTTCCATATACTCCAACTACTGCACACATATTATATCCCTAACATATCATTTATTGAATAAAGCTTATTTTCTTTTTGGCGTATTAACCATTCTGCTGATTTAACTGCACCTTTTGCAAAAGTCTGTCTACTTGTAGCTGTATGATTAAGTTCTATGAATTCACCATCATTATAAAATCCCACAGTATGACGGCCTACTATATCTCCACCTCTAAGACTCATGACAGCTATTTCATCTTTGCTTCGTGCTCCTATTTCACCATCTCGTCCACTAATACGTACTTTATCAAGATTAAGATCTCTTGCATCTGCTGCAGTATGAGCAAGTGTCATAGCAGTTCCACTTGGAGCATCTTTTTTATATCTATGATGTTGTTCTACTATTTCACAGTCAAATTCTTTTAGCTTTTGTGAAGCTAAACTTACAAGCTTATTTAGTACAGCTACTCCAAGAGATGTATTTGTAGCGTATAATACAGGAGCTTTTTGACTGAGTTCATTAATAAGGTTAGTCTGATGTTGATTAAGTCCTGTTGTCCCACAAACAAGAGCTTTTGGATTACTTATAAGATTATCAAGTAACACTTCACAAGCACTTGCTATCGTAAAGTCTATAATTATATCACTATTTTCGATAAGAGTATTAATATCACTTGTTTCAATAACACCGTCCAAATTAAGATCTAATTTACTATTTGAAAATAATACCGATATTTTAAGATCCATACTAGAAAGCAAATTTTCAACAATAAGTTTGCCCATCTTCCCACTAGCACCATAAACTCCAACTTTTTTCATCTATTTCCTTATCTCTAAATATAAATTTTAATCGTTTACGTACTCTATAGCACCTATTCCTGCAGTTGCACCATCACCTGAAGCACATACTACTTGTTTTGCTGCGTCTATTCTTATATCACCAGCAGCAAAAAGTCCTGGTACTGATGTTTTCATTTTAAGATCAACTACTATTTGACCTGCTTTGCTTAATTCACATAAGCTTTTGTCATTTTCATCAAAAAGAATTTTGTTTTGTGGAAGCATCCCAACAAATACAAATATTCCAGGTACTTTAATGTCTCTAGTCTCGCCATCTTTATTTTTTGTAATTACACCTGTAACACCTGCATTATCACCTTGTATTTCTTCTACAGTTGAATTTAATACTAATTCAATTTTAGGGTTATTAAGAACTTTTTCCGTTGTACTTGGAGCAGCTCTGAACTCTTCACGTCTGTGTATAAGGTATACTTTAGAACAAATATTTGCTAAAAATAGTGCTTCTTCAAGAGCAGTATCACCACCACCTAAGACTGCAACTTCCCCGTCTTTATAGAAAAACCCATCACAAGTAGCACATGTACTCACCCCACGTCCAAAAAATTTATCTTCACCTTCAACTCCAGCACGTCTAGGCTTACTTCCTGTACATATTAGTACACTTTTGGCTTCTACTATTTCATCTTTTGCAAATAGTAATTTAAAGGTATCACCTTCTTTTGATACATTTAGTACTTCTTTTATTTCGTGTTTAAGACCAAATCTTTGACATTGTTCTGGCCAGCTTTCCATTAGTTCCATACCAGTAACTACTTTTGGTACTCCTGGGTAATTTTCTATTTCACTACTTTGAGTTATCTGACCACCAGGCATCCCGAATTCATACATTACTACATCTTTTAATCCACCACGAGTTGCATAAAGTCCTGCAGTAAGTCCAGCTGGACCACCACCAATAATTGCTAAATCTATCATTATAGTTATTCCTTAATATGTAAGTTTTAAATATTTAATAATTTGTTTTTTGAATGCGTATTGTATCATATTGATACTATTCTTTTTGACTCAAGTAAAGTGAAAATTAACTTAACAAATCTTTTAAGCTAATTTTAGGGTCTTTACCATTAAGTACGTCAAAGACTTCATTCACTATAGGTGTGTATATTTTGTGTTTTGATGATAAGAGTTGTATAGATTTAGTTGTTTGAATACCTTCTGCTATCTCGCCAAGTTCTTTTAGAATATTTTCTATACTTTTTTCTTGAGCTAAACCAAGACCTACTCTATAGTTTCTTGACATAACTGAAGTAGCACTCAAAACAAGATCACCCATACCACTAAGATCCAAAAATGTTTTTGCATCTGCTCCAAAATACTCACCAAATCTAGCCATTTCAACAAGACCACGACAAAGAAGTGCTGCTCTTGCATTATTTCCAAGACCTAAGCCATCACAAATACCACTTGCAATTGCAATCACATTTTTATAAGCACCTGCAATTTCTGCGCCTAATATATCACTACTTTGATATGTCTTTATAAAGTCAGGGAAAAAAGAAGAATATGTATTAGCTAGTTTTTTATTTGTAGAATTTACTACAACAGCAGTTGGTAAAGACTGCATAACTTCACTAGCAAACGATGGTCCACTTAGATATGCTATATTTTTTTCAGGTAGATATTTCTTAACAATATCATGCAAAAATTCACCATTAGTAGTAATACCTTTTGACGCTATAAGAAGTTTTTGATTTTTAAGTTGTAATTTTTCGCACCAATCGCCTATATGATTTGATGACATTACATAGATTAGGTATTCACATTTTGTTATATCTGAGTTTGAAACAAAGTCTTGAGTATCACGAAAAGTTCTTGAAGTAATTAAGACTTTGTTATTTTGGGAGATAGCAAATTTTAGAGCATTGCCCCATTTACCAGCTCCGATGATTCCAATTGATGATTCAGCAATACCCATAAAATATAATTATTTTTTAGGAACTACTAACATATTTACATATCTTCCGTCAAGTTTTGGCTTGCCATCTCTATCAGCTACATCTTCTACAAGTTTCCAAATCTGTTCAAGTATTTCTACGCCAGACTGAGGATGAGCCATTTCACGGCCTTTTAAGAATACTCTCATTTTTACATGTTTTCCAGCAGCCAAAAACTCACGTGAATGTTTCACTTTGTAGTCAATATCATTTTGAGCAATTTTTACAGAAAATTTAATCTCTTTTACATCAATTTTTTTCTGATTTTTTCTTGCTTCTTTTTTCTTTTTTTCTTGTTCATATTTGAACTTACCATAATCCATTATTTTACATACTGGAGGTTTTGCATTTGGAGATATAAGTACAAGGTCAAGACCTTCATCATTTGCTATAGCTAAAGCTTCAGCACTTGATATAATACCATGGCTAGTACCATCATCAGAAGTACATCTAACTTCTGGTAATCTTATATTTTCATTTAAAAGGGTATCGTCTTTTTTCTTTCTTAAATTGTTATCTCTTCTCAAAAATTTACCTTATTTTGTTTTTGTATTAATTCTAAAAACTCTTGTTTTGTCATACTATATTGAGTTTTTTCTCTTCTGTCTCTTATAGCAACACTATCACTTTTTTCTTCATCATCTCCGACTATCACTACAAAAGGAACTCTTTGCTTCTCAGATAATCTTATTCTTTTGTTTAGACTATCATTTGAATTATTCACTTTTACGTCAATATCATGACTTGTAAAAAACTTAGCTAATTTATTTGCATATTCGTGATGAGCTTCACTAATAGGTACTATTATAGCATTAATTGGAGCTATAAATGTTGGGAACTCGCCATTTGTATGTTCTATTAGTATACCTATAAATCTTTCAAAAGAACCAAGTATCGCTCTATGAATCATTACTGGAGTTTCTTTTTCGTTATTTGTATTTATAAAGTTTAAGTTAAATCTCTCAGGTAAATTAAAATCTATTTGTATAGTTCCACATTGCCATTTTCGCTTTAATGCGTCTGTGATTTTGATATCGATTTTAGGACCATAAAATGCTCCTCCACCTTCATCTATTCCATAAGTAAGGTTGTTTTCATTAAGAGCTTCTTTTATAGCGTCTGTAGCCTTATCCCATACTATATCATCACCTATAGCTTTTTCTGGTTTGGTCGATACTTCCATCTCATATTTAAAACCAAATATATTCATTACATTATCAACAAAAGAAAGAATTTCTAAAATGTTTTCTTTGATTTGATTCACTGTACAAAATATATGTGCATCATCTTGGGTGAATTCACGAACTCTAAAAAGACCGTGTAAAACTCCACTTTTTTCATGTCTATGAACTACACCATATTCAAAGAACTTAAGAGGAAGATCTTTATAGCTAACCATATCATTTTGATATACTTTAATATGACCTAGACAGTTCATAGGTTTTATACCATATTCCATATCATCAATAGTAGTGAAATACATATTTTCACCATAGTTTTGATAGTGTCCGCTTATTTCCCATGTATTTGATTTGAGAATTTCTGGACCACGTACTGGTTCGTATCCTCGTCTTCTATGAGCTTTAAAGAGTATTGATTCAAGTTTACTTCTTAGTTTAGCACCATTTGGTAGCCATATAGGAAGTCCAGCTCCAACTTCTTCATCAAAAGCAAAAAGCTTTAGTTCATTACCAAGCTTTCTATGATCTCTTTTTTTTGCTTCTTCAATTAGGGCTAAATACTCTTTTAATGCTTCTTTTGTTGCAAATGCTGTACCATATATACGTGTAAGCATTTCATTTTTTTCATTTCCACCTAGATATGCACCTGATATTTTAGTAAGTTTAAAAAAGTTAAGAGATTTTACACTGGGTAAATGTGGACCACGACAAAGATCTTCAAAGTCACCTTGTTTATAAATACTAAGTTCATCGTCTGGAATATTTTCTATTACTGCAAGTTTTAAATTATCATTTTTGAATTTTTCTTTCGCTTCTATTTTACTCATACTATATTTAGTAATTTCGTATTTTTTCTTGACTATTTGTTTCATCTGTTTTTCTATTATTTTAAGGTCACTCTCACTAAGAGTAGCATCAACTTTAAAATCATAATAAAATCCATCTTGGATAACAGGTCCAACAAAGAATTTAGCTTCTGGATAAAGCTCTTTTATAGCTTGAGCTAGTAAGTGAGCACAAGTATGTCTTAATACTTCTAAAGATTCTGTTGAGTTATCTAAAAGTATTTTTGTATGTTCAGTGTCATTTTGTGAAGAGGCGCTTTGGGTGTCTACAAGCTGTCCATCTACTATATAAGCGATTTCTTGTTCCAAATATCATTCCCTATTTTTTGTATTTTTAATATCCTAATTCTATATAAAAAGTCCTTAATCTCAAGCCCACTATTAAAGCTTTCATTTTTTAATAACTTAGTCGCATCTGTATATACTTCATAAAACTCATAAAAATAGTTGTAATTTTGAATATTACTATTTGTAACACAAGCTAAGAATAATATAAAATCATCTAGGCTATCTTTATTTTGTATATTATCAAAAAATTCTACTACTATTTCTACATCTAAACATTTTGTAATATCACTATATTTTGAAGCTAGTATTATGAATTTATAAATATTATTAGGTAGTGTTAAATAATCTTTTATTTTTAAAGTTTCTTCTGTTTTCTTCACATTAAAAATTTTATAAAGTAATACACTAAATAATATTTTTAATTTTTGCTTATTATTTTGGAATATTTGATTAGTTGCAGTGTCCAAGATATCAAAATCTTTATTTGAATATTCACTTATAAAAGGGAATAAATCTCCTAAAAGTTTTAAATCAAGAAGTGTTATAAAAAACAATGATGATTTTTTAGATGTCAAAAACATTTTTTCTAACTCTTTATATATTCTTTCATTTGTCAACTCTTTTAACAAACCATTTTTTTGCATATATTGAACTAAAACTTTTGTATCACTGTCTATATGAAAATCTACAAACCTAGATTTAAATCTAGCTAGTCTTAATACTCTTAATGGATCTTCAATAAAAGCATCTGAAGTATGTCTTAAGATTTTATTTTTGATATCGTTGATACCATTGTATGGATCTATATAGTTACCCTTGGAATCTTTAGCAATTGAATTTATAGTGAAATCTCTTCTTTTTAAGTCATCTTCTAAAGAAACATTTTTTGTAGATGTATCAAAGCCATGATATCCAGTAGAAGTTTTGAGTTCAGTTCTTGCTAGTGCGTATTCATTACCATCTTTTAAAAATACAGGAAAATCAGCTCCTACTTTTTTATATCCTAGACTAAGAAGTTCGTTTTCACTACTACCTACAACAACATAGTCCTTATCTTGAGACAAAACCCCCATAATCTCATCTCTTACACTTCCCCCTACTCTATAAACATCCATTTATTATGAATTTACCACTTAAGTTGTAGTCCTAAATGATATTCATCTATAGATGAGTAGTTTTTAAACATTGCTACAGTATTGATATTCTGATTGATTTTATAGCTCAGACCTGCTAATCTAGTTTTTGTGTCTTCAAAAGAACTATACATTCCAAACAAGTTCAAATTTTTATTAATACTATAGTCCCCACTAAAAGAGTATCCATCTTTACTAGCTTCATTTTGTACTTTTGAGTCGATGTACTGAACTGAAAGAATAACAAAGTCATTTTTGTAGACTAAGTGAACACCATATACATTAGAATTATTGCTTGATTCTAATTCGTTGTTATTATTATTATTTCCTAATACTGACAAGTTTAAATAGTCTTTTTTATAACTATTACCTAGTATATGATATGTAAGCCTTGCTTCCACACTAAGACCCTTACCTTCACTATTTCTATTTTGTCCTTCACCATCATATACACCAACTGCTGATGAAAAATAGTCTAAGTTTGTTATTAGTTTAAACCCTAAATCAGCACTTGCAAGTAGATTAGCCCCACTTCTATCATCTAAAAATACTCTTGAAGCTAAATCATATTTCCATGAAGATTTTTTTTCGTAGTCTATCCATGTAGTATGAGCCTGACCAATTTCAAGATCTGTATAGGGTAATACTTTTTTGAAATATATATAAGCATATTTTAGACTATTATCCCAATCTCCATCATCATTTTGATATACATCATAAGTAATTCTAAAATTTATATAATCATTAAGCTTATTTTTAAATGTTAAGTAGTTTCTTCTTACATTAAATTTATATGTAGTCTCTGTATTGTTATCTACAGTATTAAAAGCGAAATAATGAATCCCTGAAAAGCTTTGATTGTTGAAATATTTACTTAAATTTTGTTCCCATATAGTTTCAGCTCCAAAAGAAAAAGCTGTCACAAGGAAAATAAAGATAATTTTTTTCATTATTACTCCATAATATTTTTTATTTTTATAATTGATTCTTGCTTATCAAGACCTGTTAATTTAAACTCTTTTTTAACATGAATAGTTATTTTTGAAAATGGTTTTGGAATTATAAAACTATCCCAACTTCTTAGCTTCCAATATTTTGAAGACTTAAATGTTGAAGCTACAATATAGAGGTCTTTTTTTTGCGAAAGTGCTATTATCCCATTTGCTACACTTTTTGCTGGACCTTTTGGACCATCAGGTGTTATAGCTACATCGTAACCCTCATTTATAGTTCTAAATGATTTTTTAAGTACTCCAACAGCACCATCTCTAGTACTACCACGAACTGTACCAAACCCAAAAAATGATATCGTACGTGCTATTATATTACCATCAAAATGATGGCTTATTATAGTTTTGATTTTACCTTTTGGCTTTATCTTATTATATGAAAAAGGTTGCATAAATATCTCTCCATGCCAAAAAGCAAAAATAAACTGCGAAGACTTGATTTCATCTGAAATATCTATTATAAATGTTTTTTTACAAGTAAGAGAAATAAACCTCATAAAAATATTAAATATAGGAGGTAAAAGAAAACTAAATATTTTTCTTTTTATGAGTTTAAAACGTCTTTTTTTAGGCAAGTTCACCTACCATATCCATTCTTTTTGTTTCTATTATCTTAACATCTCTTATAGTTCCTAAAACTGAGTCATCACTACATTTTAGTTTGACTAAGAAGTTATCATCAGTTCTTCCAGCGATATACCCATCAGATTTTAACTGATCAAAATACACTTTACAAGTACTATTTAATTTTGTAGGCATTAATTCATCAAGCATCTCTTTATGTAAGTTTTGTAGTTTTAGTAGTCTAGCTGATGCTAATTCATTAGGTACTTGATCCTCGAAATCTTGTGCAGGTGTATGAGGACGAGGAGAATATTTAAAAGAAAATATCTGAGAAAAGCCTACTTGTCTTATAACGTCTAAGCTATCTTCAAAATCAGCATCACTTTCACCTGGAAAACCTACTATTATATCTGTACTAATTGTCGCTTCTGGGCAAAGTTCTTTGAGTCTAGAAGCGACTTTTATGAACCACTCTTTTGAATAGCCTCTTTTCATTGACTTAAGAAGTGATGTTGATCCACTTTGTAGTGGCATATGCATATTTTTAGCAATTTTTGGATTATTTGCGAACTCTTGTAAAAATTTCTCACCCATATGAAGAGGATGAGGAGATGTAAATCTTATTCGCTCTACTCCATCAATTTCGCTGATAGTCTTTAATAAGTCTGTAAAATCCATTTTAGGTAGTTCTTTGTTTGTGAACTGTCCATAATTGTTTACATTCTGACCTAATAAAAATATCTCTTTTGCACCATTTGCAACTGAGCTTTTTATTTCATTTATTATTATTTGTGGAGGAATAGATATCTCAACACCTCTTGTATTTGGAACAATACAATAAGTACATCTCTTATCACAACCTGACGAAATATTTACATAAGCTTTATAAGGACTACTATTATTCGTAGCAAATTCATATTCACTCTCATCATTTGTAATATCAACTGCTACAAACTTAGGTGTTTTGATAGCCTCTGTAATTTTAGATACATTTCTTGCACCTAATACAAAATCTACAATCGGAGCTCTTTTGATTATGTCTTGACCAAGATGTGAAGCAGTGCACCCACAAACACCTAGTTTTGATCCTTCTTTTCTTATCTTTTTATATACTCCAATTTCAGAGAAAAGCTTTTGTACAGGCTTTTCTCTAATACTACAAGTATTTATCATAATAAGATCAGCATCTTTTGGATCATCTGTTTGTTTATAGTTTTCTTTTTGATTAAGTTCGGCTAGTATATGCTCTGTGTCTTTGGTATTCATAGCACAACCCAAAGTCTGAATATACATTTTTTTCAATTTTTGCTCCATTTACAGGAATTATTTATTTAATAATATGTAATTCATAAACATAGTTTTCATCCATGTTTATTTGAGCTTCTCTTAAATGTACACTATAATCTTTGTCTTCTAATACACTTTTTAGTTTTACTATATCTTTATCAGCGTTACTCTCATCAAGGTATACATAACACTCTTTTTTATCATTTAAGTTTTCTATTATATCTTTGTCAGTTATGCTTTCTTTTGTTTTGTTTGTTCCTGCTAGTTTTAGCTTCATTTATGACTGCCTTTATATGTAAAATAACTCGGGATTATAGCATAGCAATATTATTTACTAATTAACTCTTTTTTTATTTCGAACCCTGCGTCAATTCTTTTAATCTTTTTTCTACTTTATGCATATTTCTACCCTGTATAAAATATTTTCATCAAAGTATATCATTAAACTATAAGCAAAAAAAATATTCTTTTGTTATTATACGGAAAATTAACAAGGATATTAGAATTGTTATCCAAACAAAGACTTAAAAGTGTATTATTATCAGGAAATAGCCAAGAGGAAAAAAGAGCTGAAATTAAAAAAAACTTTTTACAAACTTATGAATTATATGAAAAACTTTTTGAGTGTATAAAAAATGATAAAGCATATTTTAAAAAATCAAATAGACTTAGACATCCTTTAATATTTTATTATGCACATACTGCTGTGTTTTTTGTCAATAAGCTAATGCTTTTAGGAGTATTAAAAAAACCTTTAAATCAACATATAGAAGCGACTTGTGCTATAGGTGTAGATGAGATGAGTTGGGATGACCTCGATGAAAAAAACTATAATTGGCCTAGTATATCAGATGTAAAGAAATATAGAGATGATGTAAAAAATATAGTTTTAGAATTAATTGAAACCCTACCACTTAGTTTACCAATATCTTGGAATAGTGAATTTTGGATAATACTAATGGGCATTGAACACGAAAAAATACATTTTGAAACATCAAGTGTACTCATTAGAGAATTGCCTATAGCAGATGTACAAACACATAAAGACTTTACTATATGTAAGCAAGACTCAATTTCACCAAAAAATGAAATGATAACTATAGAAAAAAGTAAAATAACTCTAGGTAAAGAAAAAGACTCAACTCTTTATGGATGGGATAACGAGTATGGAGTACATGAAGTAGATATAGATGAATTCCAAGCTTCAAAATTTTTAGTCTCAAACAAAGAATTTTTGGAATTTGTTGAAGCTAAAGGTTATGAAAATATTAACTACTGGAGTGATGAAGGCTGGAAATGGAGAGAATTCACAAGCGCTGTACATCCAGTATTCTGGCAAAAAAATAATGTCAATTCAGAATATCAGCTTAGAACCATGCTTGAACTTGTGCCTATGATGTGGAGTTGGCCTGCTGATGTGAACTGCCATGAAGCAGAAGCTTTTTGTAAATACAAAAGTGAACAAACAAACCAAAATATAT